>CAIPPO010000116.1 GCA_903866915.1 uncultured Mucilaginibacter sp.
AAATGTACTGGCGATATTAAAAGGTACCAATCCTAAAGATACCAGAGTATATATCGTTTCGGGTCACTATGATTCGCGCCGATCCGATCTTGGGAACCCTGATGGCGACGCACCTGGAGCTAATGACGACGCTTCGGGCACTGCGATATCATTGGAGTTAGCCCGGGTAATGGCCAAACACCCATTTCCGGCAACCATCATTTTTATGAGCGTAGCAGGCGAGGAACAAAGCTTGCTGGGTTCAGCGCATGTGGCCAAACGAGCCAAAGCAGAAGGCTGGAACATCGATGCGATGTTGAACAATGACATCGTTGGCAATACACATGGGCTGGATAATGACCTGAAGAATAATACCGATGTGCGTGTTTTTAGTGAAGGCATACCAACAGTAGAAGCCGGTAAGTTAAAAGACATAGCGGGTTTGATTTCACTTGGGGGAGAGAACGATAGTCCGTCGCGCGAATTAGCGCGGTACACCAAAGAGATGGCAGAACGATACGTCAACCAATTGAATGTGAAACTTATTTACCGCCGCGACCGCTATCTGCGAGGTGGCGATCATATTTCTTTTTTGCAGGAAGGTTTTACAGCGGTAAGGTTTACCGAAATGAACGAGGATTTTAACCGCCAGCACCAGGATATCCGTACGGAAAATGGTATCGATTATGGCGACCTGCCCGATTTCGTAGATTTCAATTATGTGCAGAAGGTAGCAAGGATGAACCTATCTGTTTTAGCAAACCTGGCACTTGCTCCTGCCGGCCCGCAGAACGTAGGCATTTTGACCAATGCGCTCAGCAATAAAACAGAATTGAAATGGGACGCACCAAAAGAAGGTAAAAAGCCATCGGGATATTTTGTGCTGGTTCGTGAAACCATCAGCCCTTACTGGGAGAAGAAGATTTTGGTTGCCGATACCCATATTATATTGGATTACTCGAAAGATAGTTACTTGTTTGCTGTCCAGTCTGCTGATAGCGAAGGGCACGAGAGTTTGCCGGTGGTTCCAGGGCCAATTCGATGAAAATAAGCGGGAAGTACCCTTCGGATTTTTTTCTATTTCACACTCTTCCTCAGTACAATAAAATAGCCGAGTACAAATACACCAATGGCCAACACGAGGCTTACCCCAATATCTTTCGTAAACAAGTCAACCGCGAGTTGCGGCATCGCCTGGTCGCTTCCACCTTTGGCTGCATGCATACTTTTTACGGTAAGCATCGCATGGGAGTAAGGATAGAGGTAAGCATATTGCCAGCCAGTCCCTGCCAGTATAACGCCCATTATGGTAGCAGCAAATCCTATACCCATAGGTTTCAGGAAATCGCGAAATAACAGGCTGAGTAAAAACTGTATAGAAAGTATTCCTAATGACGATAGCAGCAACTTGAAATAGATTTGCGCCAAAAAGCTTTCCATGTGGTACTCGTTAAACTTAAGGGTTGGTTTAACTACGGCAAGCAGGTTACCAAAACCCAGCGTAAATAACAGGAACAAGGCGAGGCACATGATCACAAGGAACAGCGCATAGAGATATTTGGCCGAATAAACAGAAAATTTCGAAATCGGCAGAGTGAATAAGGTTTTCCAGGTTTCGGCTTTGTGTTCGATATTGTTGACAGAATATGCAATAAATACAATAAGCATCGGCAGTAACAGGCTGCCCATTACGCCAAGGATAGCCCCCGAAAACTGAAACCAAAGTGCCGCTCCGGATTGTTTCGCCAGGTTATCGCTATGACTAAAAAATCCAAAGAATAGCAAAATACAAATGGCCAGCGGCAATATGATCGCACTCCAGAAAGCAGCGGTTTTACGCGTTTTGTAGAACTCCGATCGGAACGACAGTATAAATCCCTTCATTTCCTCAGGCTTTTTGGGTAATATCTAAAAATAGTTTTTCCAGATCTTTTTGCGTCTTATGGATGCTGAATACAGGGTAATTGTTACGGTTAAGCAGCGCATTTATTTCGGCCATCTGGGTTTTTGAAGCGTAAGGCACTGTTATATGATCGTCGTTGATCTCGTTAACAGCAAAACCCTGTTTGATCAAAAAATTTGCGGCATCAACTGTATTTTCAACCTCAATATGAACCTGAGGTTGGCTGATTGCCTGCAAATCGGCTATACTTCCCTGGAAAAGCAATTCGCCGTGATCAATAATGCCTACGTGCGTTGCCATTCGCTCGATCTCGCTCAACAGGTGACTGGATACAAAAACCGTTTTATTGTGCTGCGAAACCAGCCTGATCAACAGTTCGCGAATTTCGATGATGCCATTAGGGTCAAGACCATTAGTTGGCTCGTCAAGGATCAAAAGTTTGGGGTCGGACAGCAAAGCGAGGCCAATACCTAAGCGTTGCTTCATTCCCAATGAATATTTTCCGGCTTTTTTGTTTGCAGCATTTTTCAGTTGTACCAGCTCGAGAATTTCATCGACACGAGTTTCTGCAACTTGTAACAATAAGGCTCTGTTTAACAAATTTTCTTTGCCGGTAAGGTGACTATAAATTGCCGGTTGCTCAATCAGCGAACCTATTTCTGAGAGGATGGCGATACGGTTGCTTTTCAGCTCCTTGCCAAAAATATGAATGCTGCCCTGATCCGTTTTTAAAAGGTTGAGCAGCAATTTAATTGTAGTGGTTTTCCCGGCGCCGTTTGGGCCCAGGAAACCATAGATACTGCCTTCCGGCACTTGCAGGGACAATGCTCTGACAACTGGTTGGCTGCCAAAGTTGAAGCTGAGCCCCTGCGTGTCAATTACCATATTTTTTCTTTGGCAATTGAACAAACAGTTTTAACCAACGTTACACCTTTATAAAAAAGTGATGTTGAATGGGAACTCGTAGTCCCGGAGTCATATGCTCTTTTTTGTTGCGCCTGATAACTTATCCCCATCACTAAAGCAAATACTACGGGTAACAGTAGTAAAATAAATGGATTCGAATTGGTAAACAGCTTTTTCATGGTGCGTGTTTTTTGATGAAACAAAAGAATAGTTATTTTTTCTGCTGCTAAAATGTATTAGACCAACTGGCAGGATTTGTAGATGAACGGTTTTTTACTCAACAACGGCTGTTCATCGAAGAAAAACGCCAGTTTATCGAAGAAAACAGTCCGTTTATATAAAAAGGCGACTTTTAACATCGACAAAATATTACTTTAGGAGAGTGAAAAGAAAATGGCAAATATTTTGGCACCTGGTTTTTTGGGTAAGTATTGTCTCCTATTTTATTTATCTCACCGTCGAAAACAGTAAGATCACACCGCGTGAAATCGCTGTTATTTTTGGCTTATACAGTGTTATCAATATCGGCCTGTTTTATTTCAATTACCTATACCTGATTCCGCGATTACTTGACCGTAAAAAATACCGTTACTTCACCATTGCGCTCGTTACTGTTATTGTTGTTTTTGCGCTTGGTAAATATGGGATTGCGCTGTTTTTTAAAGATATTTTATTAGAGCATAAGGACAGCAAAAACACCAGGTTCGCGGCGTACTTTACCAGTTCGTGTTTAACCAATATCTTTTTTCTGTTTCTCAGTACGGCCTTGAAATTCGGAACAGATTGGTTCCTGAATGCCCGTATTCAACGCGATCTGGAAACACAGCGCCTAAGCGCCGAATTAGCCTTCCTGAAATCGCAGATAAATCCCCATTTCTTGTTCAACTCGCTCAATAGTATTTATTCTCTTGCTTACCAGAAATCGGATGCTGCGCCCGAAGCAATTTTGAAATTGTCTGAGATTATGCGGTATATGCTGTATGAGAGTAATGATGGCAAAGTTGACCTTTCGAAAGAGTTGCAGTACTTACAGAATTATATCGACCTCCAAAAAATAAGATTTGGCAGTAAGGCATTTATCGACTATAGGATAACGGGTGAGGTGGGTAATCAAAAAATAGTGCCATTGCTTTTGATCGCATTTATTGAAAATGCCTTCAAGCATGGCGTTGCTAACGATCCGTTAGTTCCTATCCGGCTGATTATTAACCTGAATGGTACAAATCTTTATTTTTATATCGAAAATAAAAAGCATCACAACAACCGTGATATAGAAGGTGGTGTAGGATTAAGTAACGTTCAGCGACGACTGGATTTGCTTTACCCGGAGAAATATAAATTGGAGATACACGACAAACCGGATACTTACACCGCCGAATTAACCTTAGTTTTGTAACATGATCAGGTGCCTTGTAGTTGACGATGAGCCTTTGGCGCTCCACATACTGGAAGACTATATCTCCAAGATGCCTTTTTTGGAGCTGATAAAGGTTACAACGAACCCTATCGAAGCATTACAATTGGTGCAGCAGGGCGGGATAGACCTCGTATTCCTGGATGTACAAATGCCCGAATTGACGGGCATCCAGTTTCTTCGTATTGCTAACGGCAAAGCTAAAGTTATTCTTACTACGGCTTATTCGCAGTATGCGTTGGAAGGGTACGAACTCGATGTGATAGACTACCTGTTAAAGCCAATTGCCTTTGATCGCTTCTTTAAATCGGTGCAAAAAGCCCAGGCAGTTTTACAACCGGCAAACAAGACGGAAGTAAAAGTAGATGCGGCTCCACAACAAAGTGATTTTTTAAGCGATTTTATATTCGTGAAAACTGAACATAAGATACAAAAAGTATACCTCAACGATATCCTGTTTATTGAAGGCCTGAAAGATTATATCTCAATTTTTACGGCTACAGAGCGCATCATTACTTTGCAAAATATGAAAAAAATGGAGGATGCACTACCTGAAAAGCACTTCATCCGGGTCCATAAATCTTACATCGTTTCGATCAACAAGATCGACAGCATTGAGCGCAGCCGAATTTTTATCGGCGAAAAAGTAATACCGGTTGGCGACACCTACCGCGACGATTTCTTTAAGGTGATTGACGGAAAAAATATCTGAGAACTTCGGAATTATGCGTTTTCGGCTTTACCGAGATAGTGCTTGATTGCATTTTCGGCCTGCCTGACAACTTCATCAGCTGGAATACCTGCCGGTTCAATAGGCTTCAGCACTTCCCAATGCATAGCTGTAAAGGTACTCAGCGGGTAATGCCCGTATTGTACCATTTTCCAGGCGTTGTTTATAGCAATTGGTACCACCATAGCTTCAGGACATTTTTTAAGTATCGTAGCAACACCGGCTGCCTGGAATGTTTTTACCTGGCCGTCTTTTGAACGTGTTCCCTCAGGGAAAATAACGCAGGACCATTTTTTTTCTTTCATACGGCTACCTAATTTGCCTATCTCTGTGATCGCCTGGCGGGCGTCTTTCCGATCAATATTGGCAGCACCACCGTGTCGGAGGTTATACGAGACCGAAGGGATGCCCTTGGTTAGTTCGATTTTAGAGATGAATTTGGCATGGTATTTACGCAAGTACCAGATCAGAACTGGTATATCATATAAACTTTGGTGGTTGGCGATGAAGACAATAGGGCGGCCGATGGGTAAATTCTTTTCATTGACAAAAGTTACCGTATTGCCAAGGGCGTAGTAACTACCAACCACGAATGCATTCATGGTATCAACGATCCATTTATGTGCCTTATAACCAAAAACATTGAAGGTTAACCATTGCAATGGGTGGAAAAAGCAAAGGAAAAACCCAAATAAAAAATAATGTATCGGAGATAAAATATAACCAAGCAATTTTCTCATCCGGGCAAAGGTAGGATTTTGGTTGATTATGTTAAAAGGTTGACGGACTTTGATCATGCATGCATAAGCTGGCGGCCCGAGTCCTGGTTAAAGCTTCCCCTCCATCAGCAAGACCTTTGCCTTTAGCACTGCAGCAACGGTAACTGAATCGGTAATTTGTCCTGCTGCTACCATTTGGTAAACTTCTTCAAATGGCAATTTTTTTACGGCTAGTTGCTCTGTATCCTCGGGCTCAGCTTGGAATTGGTGCAGTCCGCGGGCAACGTATACGATACAAAGTTCGTCGGATACTGAATTGGAAAGATGCATCCGAAGCAATTCAGACCATTGGTCAGCTTTGAGTCCGGTTTCCTCCAATAATTCTCTTTTGCCCGATTCCAGCGGATCAACATCCAGTGGACCGCCGCCTTCGGGTAGTTCCCAACTATATTGGTTCGTGGCAAATCGAAATTGTCCAACCAGGTAGGTGTTTAATTGCTCGTCAAGTGGGAGTACCCCGATAGCAAATCCTTTAAAATGAACCTCACCATAAATGCCCGGATTACCTGATGGGTTAATCACCTGGTATTCGGTGACTTTGATCCAGGGATTGTCGTAAGCTATTTTTTCCGAAACTATTTGCCAGGGGTTTTCTTCGTTCTGATGCATAGAGCGATCGATTGATGAAAAGTAAAAGTAATCTTCTAATCTGTAACTTTCTTTTGGAAAGGATATCTAATTTATACCATGCGTTACTTTCTCTGCCTTGTTCTGCCACCTTTTGCCGTGTTGACTACGGGCCGCATTGGTGCATTTATTCTAAGCTGCCTGCTAACGCTTTGTCTGTGGATCCCCGGTGTAATACATGCCATTTTAATAACGAATGACTATTATGCGGAAAAGCGCAACCGCAAGGTAGTACGTGCTATCCGGCAGAGCCGATATCAATAGGCTGTTTTTTTAATTGGTGTTACTAAGGAAACCAATACAAGGCCAATCAAAAAGCCCGAAATGGTTGTTACGATGACATGCGGATAATATTTGATGCTGAGTCCGCGGCTTAATCTGATTAGTAACACAAATAAAGCTATGGCTATAATTTGAATCCAATAGTAAAAAATCTGTTTGCGGCCAACCCCCGTAAATCTGCCTTTGGGCAAACGATAAATTGCGAAGGCAATGATCAGGGCCCCGACGGCACTACTCAAATTCTGTAAAATATTGAACAATTCGACGCCATGATGCGCTATGTCATACTTTTTCTGCAAAGACCAGTGATGCACTACAAAATAGCCAAAGGGGTGGGTAAATGAATCCCAGATTATATGAGATGTCGCTCCGATGATGATGCATATTGCTGCTACCAAATACCACGTGAAACCTTTAAATTTTTTTTTGTCGGTTTCAAATTCAGAAAAGCGCCTGTTGATACCCGCCGGCAGATGTGCGATCAACTTATCCTTCACTATTATTGTGTAGAGAAGCAATACAATAATACCTAGCGGAAGATCGAACCAGATGACGCCTGGCCAGGTGTGGCTATGCCAGGACATATCCTTCATGCGGATAAAATATTCAAAATCAGGTATCATACTACCAATAACCAGGGCAGTCAATACCGGCGGACGGTTATAAATGTACTTTAAAGGTAAAACGGCTGCTGGGTGAGAGAAGGTAAATGGCACTGTTAACTTGTGATTTAGATATCTAAAATAAGGTATTTTCGGTAAATTTACTAACTAGTGAAGGAGCTTTTTTTACGGGTAATCCTATCAAAAAGTTTAAATGGCAATGCCTTAAAATAGCGATTACATCTTAATAATTTGCAAAAAAAAAGCGATGGAGCTAATGGCCCATCGCTATCTTTTATGTACAGCAAAAGATAATTATAAACCGAATGCCTGTTTTACTTTCTCTACATAATCCAGTTTTTCCCAGGTAAACAATTCTACCGTAGTAGTTACCTGTCGCCCTTCGGGGCTGGTAAAAATTTTGGTCACCGTTTGGTGGGGTTTACCAAAATGCCCGTAAGCAGCAGTTTCGCCATAAATTGGGTTGCGTAATTTCAGGCGGGTTTCAATAGCGTATGGTGTCATATTAAATAAGCCCTCTACTTTTGAAGCAATCTCGCCATCACTCAGTCCAACTTTTCCGGTTCCATAAGTATTTACATAAATACCCATAGGCTGGGCAACGCCAATAGCATAAGATACTTGTACCAAAATTTCGTCGGCCACCCCGGCAGCTACCAGGTTCTTGGCTATATGTCGGGTAGCATAAGCAGCTGAGCGATCGACTTTTGAAGGGTCCTTGCCCGAAAAAGCACCACCGCCATGGGCGCCTTTTCCACCGTAGGTGTCTACAATGATTTTACGGCCAGTTAAACCAGTGTCACCGTGTGGTCCACCGATCACGAATTTGCCGGTTGGGTTGATATGGTATTTGATATGATCATTAAAAAAGTGAGCATATTTTGGATACTTAGCTTTTACGCGGGGAATAAGGATGCCAATTATATCGTCGCTTATTTTTTTAAGCATTGCTTTTTCTTCGTCGAAATCGTCGTGTTGCGTAGATATTACAATTGCGTCAATACGCACAGGCTTGTTATCATCACTATACTCCAGGGTAACTTGTGATTTGGCGTCCGGGCGAAGGTATTTGATCTCCTTGTCCTCGCGGCGAATAGCAGCCAGTTCGATCAGCAGGGCATGGGCAATGTCTAATGCCAATGGCATGTAATTGTCCGTTTCACTGGTAGCATAGCCAAACATCATGCCCTGGTCGCCCGCGCCTTGCTCTTCTTTGGCTTTGCGGTCAACGCCCTGGTTAATATCAGGCGATTGCTCGTGGATAGCTGACAGTACACCGCATGAACTGCCATCAAACATATATTCGCTTTTGTTATAGCCGATGCGGTTGATCACGTCACGGGCAATTTTTTGTACATCGAGGTAGGCTTTTGATTTTACCTCGCCGGCAAGAATTACCTGCCCGGTAGTAACCAGCGTTTCGCAGGCCACTTTTGATTCGGCGTCAAATGCTAAAAAATTGTCAATGAGTGCGTCCGATATCTGGTCGGCTACTTTATCAGGATGTCCTTCTGATACTGATTCTGAAGTGAATAAATAGGGCATAAAGTCTTTTGAAAAAATAAGTAAAGCGAAAGCGGAAAAACACGAACTGACAATAGTAAAACAGAGACTGGCTTTAGCACTTTTTTACGTGGTTGCAATCCTGGCCCCGGCAATCCGGGTCAATCAAATCAGTCCACTTTCGACGGTCAAAAATAAAACAATTTTTCACAAAGCCGAAAATAGGGCTTACTTTTGACCGATAAAATACAAATGCTTGAAAAGTAAAGCTCTATTTATTATAAACCCGATTTCGGGAGGCAAAAATAAAGATAACGTACCTGAGCTGATCAAAGCAAACCTCGATTTAAACCTTTTCGAGCCAACAATTGTTTATACTAACCGGGCATTTCATGGCCATAAACTGGCAAAAGGCGGTATCGGGCAATATGAATTTATTATTGCAGTAGGTGGCGATGGAACTGTTAATGAAATAGCATCAGCAGTTGCCGGTACTGATACCATTCTTGGCGTGCTGCCATTCGGTTCGGGCAATGGCCTTGCACGTTTCCTGGGCTTACCAATGGATACGATAAAAGCCATACAGTCGCTCAACAAACAAAAGGTGGAGACTATTGACGGGGCCAAATTCAATCGGCAATGGTTTTTTAATATGGCGGGCATGGGTTTTGACGCCCATATTGCCGAAGTATTTGCACAAGATAAAACACGGGGATTCACGGCGTACATCAAATCTTCGCTGCGCGAGGTGCTGAATTATAAGCCGGGTGTCTACCATATCGACGTTGACGGTGTTATGTATGAGCGGACAGCATTTATGCTGAGTTTTGCTAACTCATCCCAATATGGTAACAATGCACACGTTTCGCCCGCAGCGTCGGTGCAGGATGGTTTGCTTGATGTTTGTATCATCAAACCTTTTCCATTATATCTTTTCCCCGCTCTTGGTTTGCGTATGTTTTTCAAAACAGCCGACAAGTCGCAATTTGTTGAGATCATAAAAGGTAAAAATATTGTGGTCACACGGAAAGGCGATGGTCCGGTACACCTCGATGGCGAGCCGCAGATTATGGGAGATAAAGCTGAAATTAATATAATTCCTGCTGCTCTGCGGATTATAACAGGCGATTCATTTGTAAGCATCGGGCAGGTTGAGTCTGTACCTGCATTATTAAACGGCACAAACCAACATGACAAGTAAAAAAAAGTTCAACGATTTCTCGCAGATCGTCTATTCAACCAACCCCGATTACCAATACCAGGGTAATACAGGCTATGCCGCGTCTACCTTGCCTCCGCAACAGCAGAACCTGAAAATATACCTCGAACGCCGGGGTGGCGGTAAGCTGACAACACGTATCAGCGATTTCGTAGGTAAAGAGACCGACCTGGAAGCATTAGGCAAGATACTTAAATCAAAATGCGGCGTTGGAGGTACAGTGAAGAACGGCGAAATTTTGATACAAGGTGATTTCCGCGACCGGATACTTGCCTTGCTGCAGACAGATGGCTACAAGGCAAAAAAAGCAGGTGGCTAACACCTGAACGGGCTTTAGTCTTTCGGTTTCCCCGGTCTGAAAATATTTTAAAGTCTTGTTTGATTCTCCCGGATCGGTAACCAGTTATGAATCTGGGATTAATAATGGGATCAGGAAAGCACGGTTGTGTCCGCCAACATTACAGGTCGGGGTAAGCTTCGGGATCATAATTTTTACAATCAGGCTACTAAGTCTCTAACTTGTGATTAATAAAAAATCGTAAAAAAGCATCTTTAATATTTGATTTTCAGTAGCTTAAGTGGGATAAAGGCATTCATGTAACGATGTTGTAACACTTTTTTGCGGCTGGTCGCTTGTTATTATCAAAAAATATAGTTTTCATTGTAAAAAATTGTCTGTAGCAGGCAATTTTTTTGTTTAACAAGGTTGGTGTATTTCAATTACATGCGAAAACCA
>CAIPPO010000117.1 GCA_903866915.1 uncultured Mucilaginibacter sp.
GACAAAACGAAAATTAACCTGTTGATCTATTACCTGCACCAACGTAAAACCAGTTTTTTGGGTGAAACAAGGATGCTTTTGGGTTTCAGGAAATTGCTCGAGCAAACAATAAAGCAGTTAGACCAGGAATATAAATTAGATAATGAGTAATAAAACCAAAGCACTGCTGATCAAAGCGCTGGTATATGGTATCCTGGGCTTTGGGATAGCCTTTGTTTGGCATTTGGTTAAGTCTTGAGCCGGAAAGTCCGGAAGTTTGGAAGACAGAATGTAACCGACTAAACAAAATTTCGAATTTGGCATTCCGCATTTCGAAATATAACCCTCACTCCGCATTTCGAAATACACCCCACATTCCGCAATCGGCACTCCGCAATAAAAACCCTACATTCCGCAATCGGCACTCCGCACTCCGCAATAAAACCCCTCATTCCGCAATCGACACTCCGCAATAAAAGCCCCATTACTTCACCCATCATATACTTCTGTTTCCACTAATTGCGTCAATACGGTTTTTACTGCTGCCTCACGTGCCCATTGTTGTTCGGCCTGGCTTGCGTCTTCGCGGTACCAGGCGATGGGTTCGTTTAACTCGATTCGGGTTTTGTAAAGAAAACCCTTTTTGGGATGCATTTTGGTGCCCTCATAGCTATTCAGACCCTCGGCCCGTATCATTTTGGCGAAATTTTTTAAACTAATGTCAAGTTGAAGGCATTCATCCATAGTGTTTTTAAAATCCTGTTTATCTTCCAGCCATAGGTTCAGGTAGTCGCCGTTTATTTCATGCTCGGCAATACTAATGCGACTATAATCATAGTCGACCGAGATAACAAGCCACCAAAGCTCGTCCTTTAGTTTTTGTGTAAGTTTTATCATGTTGTTGTTGGTTTTAGGTTGAAAAATTTGGCGCAGCCGATCCAGTCGGTCATTTTTTGGAATGATCGGTACGCCTAAAAAATAAGTTTTATTAATTTTTAACTATCTGAACCTCGGTGTCCAGCCAGGGAAATATATTCGGATAGCTGCTATTGTATTTCGGTGCTTGTGACAGGCTTCGTGATATCCGCGATACCGAAGTTCGATTTCGGTGGTTTTGTTACGTGTAGCCTTGGTTTTTGGATTAAGGGCTGAATAGATAAGGTTCATCTTAATTGAATTTTTGGGTAAATAGGGTAGGGATTAATACCTCGGATTTGGGATCAACGATTTCGTATCGACCCAAAAGATTTTAGCCGGGTTCAGGAGCTGTCGAATAAAGTGAGCGAGACATAGCCTCTCCGCGAATTCTCTGTAAATTCTTTAATTATCATATCCGAAAAAATTAATAATTGCTTACTTTTGAGAAGGAGAGTGAGACAAATATAAAGAAATATCTGTATTTGTTTCAAGAAAAATTAAAAAAATATTTTTATTGAATTATGGACGATCTGAAAAAGCCAAATAAGTTAAAAAGAGTTCGACCCGAAACCCTGGAGTTTATCATACTCTATAATCAGCTCAGAGGCCGCGCATTTAAAGGAAATGCCGAATTAGCCGAAGTTTTGGGTTTCAATTCGCCCGCCTCTATAACTGAAATTATTAAAAGCCGGCAAAATATCGATCCTGATAAACTCCGGATATTTAAAGAAAAATACAAAGAAAACATAAATTCTGTAAAAGGTGCTATCAATAAAATCCCGTCCGTTCGTGAATTTGAAGGTATACCTATGTATGAAGTTGTAGTTACAGCTTCGGGCGTTGAAGTTTATAAGGATATCAATGACACTACTCCAATCGGACACATGAACTTTCCGGGCATTGAGGACTGTGATTTTGCATTACCTGTTTGGGGGCATAGCATGTATCCTTACCTTGAAAACGGATCATGGGTGGCACTCAAAGAAATTCATGATAAAAAAATATTACCTGGTGAGGTCTATTATATTGAGTGGGGCGACTACCGCATGTATAAGCGCCTGCTTTCCGGCGATAGGGAAGGTGAGGTTATCGCCCATAGTGATAATGTGACCGAAATGGTGGGCAATCGCCTGAAATATGCTCCCTTTGTGATTCGCATTGATGAGATCAAAAAATTATGCCTGGTAAAGGATATACATAAGAAGCATAATCATTAGGTATCGGATATTAGGTATCAGGTGGTTTATGGGTAGAGAAATGTTAAATTTTGATTTTGGCTGCGAATTTTATTTTTCTGCAATAATGTTAGATTCGAATCGCGGTTTTCTGTCGCATTTTAATAAAGAGCCTCATGAATTTAAAGATTAACAGCCTGCAGCATGTTGGTATCCCGGTAACTGATATTGTTAGTTCTGAATCCTTTTACAAACGACTGGGTTTTGAGAACGTAATGGCGACGGGCTTTGAGTTTAATGGCGGAAAGGGCCGGGTGGCGATGATGCGACTAAATGACATGATACTTGAAATTTACCAGATGCCGGAAGCAGAGCTGGCCGAAGTCAGGAGCAGGGGCAACGGGCACATTGATCATATCGCTTTTGATGTGGATGATATTGATCAGACCTTTATCGAATTGAAACAAGCTGGATTCAACATGCTTGAACCTGAGCCAGTTTTTCTTGCATTTTGGACTAATGGCTGCAAATATTTCAACATCACCGGCCCGGACGGCGAAAGATTGGAGTTTAACCAGATCCTTTAAGATCTGGCACTGAAACTTGCTTCGAGATACTGGGAATCACTGAAAATTACAGGTTTTCAGAGATTCTGAATTTAGTTTCAATCGCGTTTAAGAGGAATTGAACAAATGCAATACCAATCAGCGATACGATCCATCCTAACAAAACCTGTTTTCTCAATAAATTTATTCGTTCTTCAACTATACTTAGCGATCTGCCGGAAAAGGCAATAAAACGGTGCTGACCCGGACTTAGAACGCCAACCATTGCTTGTCTAACGCCCGGAGCCGGTTGCCAGGTTGCCGCGTCTTTTCCATTTTTGGTCACATAGGTGATCACGCCGGCAGGTATCCTCAGCGGAATTCCATTCAGGTTTGCACCGCTTGCCAGCTGGTGTCCTGCCGTGTCATAAATAACAAGATATGCACTAAGGCTTTCTGAAATTTCTACCGATTGACTGCCAGCCAGCGTTTTGGGATCAGCACCCTTACTTAGCGCAACAGCTGCATCGCCTGCCAGCTGCAATTGAGGGTCATTGGCCGATAAGCGGTAATTTTGCTGTACAGTTACGTAGATAATGCCGCAAACCAACGTCATGCTGGTAGCGAAAATGATCCAGGTTTTTAAAAATGGGACGAATCTGTTCATGATTTTATTTATTAAAAGTACTTTGTATATCAAAGTAAATAATAATTGATGACATTTCAAAATGAATTCTAATTGGATAGTTTAATTCAGAATTGTACAAAAATTACTTTATGGAATATCCCTCACTCAAAGCTCGAAAGCTGCGCTACAGCGTATACGTTAAACCACTATTTTTACGGCCATGAAAATTCGTCTGGCTACCAGTGCCGATATCCCAGCTATCATGCAGATCATTGTTGAAGTTGTTCCCATGATGAGAGCCTCGGGTAATCTTCAATGGGATTCAACCTATCCGAATACTGTTGTATTTGAGGAAGATATTGAGGCAGCACAACTTTGGGTGGCTGAGCTCGATGGTGCTATTGCCGGGCTAAGCGCCATTACAACAGAACAATATCCCGAATATGCAGATGTTGGCCTCGACATTAATGAAATAGCTATAGTTACACACAGGCTTGCGGTATCACCTGGGCATAGGGGCAAAGGTATAGCGGCAGCCTTAATGCAACAGGCCGAACAAGTTGCAATTGATAGGGGCATCAATACTTTGAGGGTCGATACCAATTCGGCCAATGAGGCTACGGGTAAACTATTCCCTAAAATTGGTTATCGTTTTGTAGGAGAAATGAATCTTCACTTCAGGCCGGGGCTCCGTTTTTACTGCTACGAAAAGCGACTAGATCAATAACTGACGGAAATATGGCCTTATAATGCCAGTTTCAGCGAAATGGCGGTAATTTTCAATTTCGTTGAACTATGATAAATACCGTTAAAACACGGATTGACTGGCATAATTTAATCTCCTAGTTTTACTTCGTTGCAGCGTATTTTGTTTTTTTACAAAAGGCTGTACAACAACCTTATTATTTTTTTTTCTTATTTTCATGGGTATTGATTTTTTTGATCCGGAAAGGCCCGGTACTGATGTGAATGAATTGACTCCCGAGACAAATATCGATGGCGTATTGAGTGCCCTTGAAACCATCGTTGCGGAATGTGCTGCCCAAAAAAGCAGGGCAGGGTATTTTGCTGCCCTTTATCTAAAGGTTACAAAGGCTGTTAAAGAGGCAATTGTATCAAAACAATTTCAAAACGCATCGCAGTTGGAAAAGCTGGATGTAGTATTCGCTAACCGGTATCTTGCTGCTTACCATACCTGGAACAATCATAAACGGCCCAGCGGTCCCTGGGCAGTGGCTTTTGACGAAGTTGGAGATAGTTCGGATATTGTATTGCAACATTTGCTGCTGGGGATGAACGCCCATATTAATTATGACCTTGGTATAGCAACAGTTGTAGCATGCGGCGGCAAACCGATAGAAAATTTGCGCGCTGATTTTGATGCGATCAACATGATCATTGCGGCGCTCACCAACCAGGTTATAAGTGAACTTGGCCAGGTTTCGCCATTATTATCGCTGCTGGGCTTGCATGCTTCCAATGCCAATTTCGCGCTTTTGCAGTTTAGCATTGACAATGCCCGGGATGGGGCATGGAGTTTTGCGGAAGAACTTTCGGTGAAAAAGACAATTGAGCGAGAGCCTTTTATTGCTCAGCGCGAAGTAACTATTAAAAAGCTGGCCGAAAAATTGGTACATACCGCTGGCCTTGTAAATTTTACGGTTTGGCTTGTACGACTGTTTGAAAGGAAGCCTGTAAACGAAATCATCGGTATAATGAACGAATACCGTAAACGGCAGATTGTTATTAATAGTTGAAAGTTGTTTTATTGGTGCCGGTGAAGACTCAAACAACTTTTAAAATTGCAATTTAAACTTTACCCCGGTTTTTACTAAAATGCAGCCAGGGTGATCGATAAAAATAATGGACCGGATTTTTAATAAATAATGGCGCCACGGTATCTTTATTCCTATCTATTTTCTACATTTACCTGATAACCATGATCGATTTATGAAGAAGCTAATGATCCTGCCGGCTATGTTGCTGGCTTGCAGCAGCCTGATGGCGCAAAACACCAACGAACTGACAGCTAAAGAAAAAAGGCAAGGCTGGACACTATTGTTTGATGGCACAACAACAACCGGCTGGCACTCGTTTCAACGTACTTCGGTAGCGCCGGGTTGGACAGCATCCAATGGCACACTGCAACTTGATCCAAAATCGCCTGATAGTGGTGGTGATATTGTAACTGATGGCGAATACGAAAACTACGAATTATCTATTGATTGGAACATAGCCGAAGAAGGCAACAGCGGAATCATTTTCCTGGTTAATGAGGATAAGCAATATGATGCAACCTACCTCACTGGCCCTGAATACCAATTGCTGGATGACAAGAAAGCCGATGATAACAAAAAGGCCAGTCACCTTGCGGCATCGCTATATGATATTATTGCTCCGGCTAAGGAAGTAGAAAAACCTGCCGGCGAATGGAACCACACGGTAATTCGCCTCAAAAATGGCGAGTTAACATTCTGGCTCAACGGCGTTCAAACGGTAAAAACCCACCTGTGGGATGCAAACTGGACCGATTTGGTTGCCCAAAGTAAATTTAAAACCTGGAAGGGATTTGCAAGCTATCATAAGGGACATATTGCTTTGCAAAATCATGGATATCATATCGAATTTCGGAATATTAAAATCCGCGAACTTTAGTTTTTTCGTAATTCCGGGTCGAAGTGTTTTTGAAACAAAAACCGGTATCCTGCCGTATAAACAAGGCGTAAATATCATTTTTTGCCAGTGAAAAACTATCTCGTTGCCTTCTTTTTCGTTGCCTGTATTTTATCAGGTTGTCAAAAAGATACCAGCCTTTCTGTAAATATTTTGTCTGCCGACCTGGCGAAGGTCAACAGTCAGCTGAAAGGGGTTTGGGTTTATCCTATTGCTATCAATCGTATTGTTGATGTTGCTTCGGGAGCTATCGATTCAATTAAATATGGTGTCCAGCCAGGGTTTCAATTTGATGGTGGGATGCATGTCAGCATTTTGCAGGATACAAAGACAACTATAAAAGGAACATATTCGCTCAGTTCAAAAAATGGTGTTGTTTTCATCGACATCATCTACCCGTCCGGAAATGATTTGCAATTCAGGATTTTATCAGCGGATGGCAGTACGCTAAAGCTGGAATCAGCAGTACCGTATATTGGAACAGGCACCACGGTTTCAACTGTTGCCCGTCAATTGATTTCGGATTTAACCCTCAGCAAGCAAGCATCTGCTGACATTTCGGGTAAACTTGTTCGGGTATTGGTTATCAATAACAAAGTATATTACAGTGTTGCTGTATCAGTTAAACATACCGCGCTTCCTAAACCTGCGGATAGTACTGTGCTCCTCAATACCAAATTAAACACCGTTGGATCCTATCAGTATGAGTTCGAGGGGCATTCCGGAGATCAACTTAATCTTGATATTATTGGCGATTATAGTCAAACTATTTTTTATGCCTATTACGCGGGTGTTCCACTGGCTGGCGTAATCGGGCACGATTTTCAGGAATTGAAAACCACCACCGGATGGATGGTTCCCTGATGTGAAAAAAATCTTTTTGAAAACCCAGCACAGTATGTAACCTATTGACTGTGTTCACGTAAAACATTGACATAAAGTTTCGGCTTTAATTGTTTTGTCTTGAACTCATCATTTATTTGGGATTTTATGGAATATGCTTTACTGTTTTTAGTTGTAGGCTTAGTTGCCACTTATATCATCGCTCGTTACGAAAAGAAAAGCAGCAATGCTGATGAAGATATACTTAGAGCCAACAAAAACGTTCCACCGCTTTTCATGTTGCGTTCGGCCGAATTGAAAGTCAATGCTATAAAGTCGGCCCTGTTGAGCGATTGGATGTCTACAAATGATGTTAAGCAAATTGCGGAGGAGTTAGAATGCCTGTTAGAAGACTATAAAAACCGCGATATTACGCTGGCCGTTTACTATACCAAATTAGGTGCACTTTTAATTAGGGTAAACGAGCTTAAGGCCATTCCGCTCGAGGCATAAACAAGCTTCGTTTTTGTTCTGCATTTAATAAACCTGCTAAAGGGTTTTATTCCTGTTTGCTTTTATTGGAGCATTGACTATTATTGTATAAAATCCTGGTATGGCTGACGATGCAATAGTAAAAAGGCTGAAGATCATAGTAAAAGAACACGGCGGTCAACAAGCCCTTGCCAATGCCATAGGTGTTGATCAGGGATTTATCAGTAAAGTGATCAACCGTAAACAGGAAATGAGCTATTATCTTATCCGCAAACTCTGTTTCCAGCTTAAATATTCTCCCGAATGGCTGATCATTGGAACTGGCGATAAGAAACTCGACAAGCCTGACTCTGCCAAACTCATTACCGAAATTCAAATGCTTCGCACCGAAGTTGATATCCTGCATGCCCGTATGCGCGTTTACGAGATCGAACTCAAAGAGCTCCGGGAAGAATCAGCAGGCACGAATCACAAAGCAGTGGGTTGATTTTTGCTTCAAAATCATTGGTTTTAACATCATCCGAAATAACTGTCTGGTTGGTGGTGATGCAATATCCGGTTTCATTTTTATTTTATCCTTTTAATTTATCTTATTGGCCTTCGCCTACATCAATAGCTCGATTATAGCTAGCCAGGCAATCCATTGGTCGAATTAAATTCATTTTATTGTGATTAAATTTGAATTATATTCTGCATTCGTTTATTTTTACTGTATGGTTAACGAAGTTGAATTATTGCTTGATAAAACCGATCTGCATATTTTAAGGCTGATGCAGGAAAATGCACGTATTAGCAATGCCGATCTGGCAAGGGAGTTGGGCATGGCACCTTCGGGTGTGTTGGAGCGGGTGAAAAAGCTGGAGCAAAAGCAAGTACTCTTACAATATACCGCACGGATTAATCCCGGGGCGCTGGGTCAAAAGTTACTGGCCTTTATTTTTATGAAAGCCGCTGATAGCCCTGGCTGTAACGATACGGCTAAACAATTGGCACAAATTCCGGAAGTTCAGGAGGTGCATCATGTGGCAGGCGACGACTGTTACCTGGTAAAAGTGCGAACTTATGATTCAAGTACGTTGATGGAGTTGATGCGCAACAAATTCAGCAAAATACCTAATCTGCTCAGTACACGCACAACGATTGTATTGGAAACTGTGAAAGAACAACAACAACTGGTAATACCACAAAATTAAATACAATGGCTCCAGCCCGGATGAAACCCGCTTCAACGTTAATGGTTATTGTTGCATTTGCAACAGTTTACCTGGTATGGGGCTCGACCTATTTTTTTATCAGGATAGCCATACAAGGTTTACCGCCATTACTGATGGGGGCAATTCGCTTTTTAACAGCAGGTTCGCTGATGCTGATATGGGCTATTGTTAAGCGCGAGAAGATATTTAACCGCAAAAGTCTGATCACATCGGCGGTTGTTGGTATATTGCTGTTAGGCGGTGGAAATGGCTGTGTAATTTGGGTTGAACAAACGCTTCCAAGCGCCATGGTGGCCATACTTGTTTCGGCAGCGCCAATATGGTTTGTATTACTCGACCGCAATAATTGGACTATCAATTTCCGAAGTCGTTCTACGTTAATCGGTCTCGCTATTGGTTTTGTAGGTGTGATATTGCTTTTTGGCGAGCAGATGGACGGCATGTTGGCTGGCGGAAATATTGGCGCCAAACTATTGTCGATGGCATTACTTATTGTCGGTTCTATTTGTTGGTCGGGTGGATCTATTTATTCGAAAAATCACCCGAGCCAGGGATCGGCTGTGGTAAACGTAGCCTGGCAGATGATCATTGCCGGTCTTCTGTTTCTGCCAGGAAGCTTTTTGAATCATGAATTTAGTGACTTGCATTTATCACAGGTTCCGGCTGCATCGTGGTTAGCGGTGCTTTACCTGATAATTTTCGGTTCTATCGCAGGCTTTAGCGCTTATGTTTGGTTGTTACAGGTGCGCCCTACTACCCAGGTTAGCACCTATGCCTACGTTAATCCTGTTATTGCTGTGATATTGGGTGTGCTATTTGCAGGTGAACGCATCTCCTTTTTACAGATCGGCGGGTTGGTTATTATCCTCAGTAGCGTGTTGCTTATTAATTTAAGCAAATATCGTAAGTCAAAAGGGCGTGATGATAGTTTAGCTATGCCGATAATGGCAGAAGAAAATGTATGATTGCAGCCGGATTCAGAAAAATAAAAAAATCAAAATAAGTGACGCTGCCAGGCTATTAAACAAACAGATAGTCGAGTATGCCCGCTTTTAATTGTTTTTCTAACTCACCAAGGGCTTTAAGCAAAAAGGTTCGAAAATTCCGCTCGTCAAAGCAATCAGGATGTTTGAAATTCAGCATGGCTTCCTGCGTAATACAATTCAGCAGTTGGTCTTTTGACTGTGCATTTGCAGCGCATTTCTGATAGATAACGTAATAGGCAAGGTCGGTATCATGCATCGCCTGGAAACTGGCCAGCAAATAAAGCTCTTTATATTTAGGCAGATTGTATTTATCCATATCGAGCTCAGTTGATAGTTTGAGGAAATATTCTGAAGCCCGTGAGGTATTTTTGTTAGATCGGGGTATAAAAACAGACATAGTTTAGTTGCTACTAAGGTTCCAAACTTAATATATATAATTTGACTTATAACCCCGTGTTTTAACGGTATTTTCACATTTTCCGGAAAATTTGCGCAATGCCAAAAAAATCAGATTCCACAGTTAATAACTGATAATAAAATGATATTTAAGTTTGAAAGCAGCATTTTTTTAAATTAAACTTGCAGCTTATCGTAACAACCAACGTTTGAATGGGCGAAGTTCAACAAAAAAATATCCTGCAAGTTGAGGATCTGCATGTACAATATGGCCAGGTGCAGGCAGTAAAAAATGTGTCGTTTTACGTTGAGCAAGGTGAGATATTTGGCCTTTTGGGGCCAAACGGTGCGGGGAAAACCAGCACGCTGAGTGCGATCGAAGGATTGATCAGGCAACAATCGGGTACGGTAACCGTTGCAGGTTATGATACTTTAAAAGATTCACGCCATGCGCGGGCTGCAATGGGGGTACAACTACAGTCTACCAGTTTTCAGCCGGAGTTGAATGTAGCCGAGATACTTGAATTGTATGCCGGAATTTACGGATTGAGCTTAAACAAACAACAATTGCAAGCGTTGCTAAATGAAATAAACCTCTCAGATGCCGAAAATAAAAAATTTGGCCAATTGTCTGGGGGGCAGCAGCAGCGGGTTTCACTGGCAATTACTACTATTCACGATCCTAAACTGGTATTATTAGACGAGCCAACATCAGGTCTCGATCCGCAGTCGCGAAGGCAGCTTTGGTCGCGGATAGAAAGCATTCGCGAAAAAGGGAATGCGGTAGTGCTCACCACCCATTCGATGGAAGAGGCCGAAGCCGTTTGCGACCGAATCAGTATCATTGATCATGGTCGTATAATTGCCACGGGCACGCCTCAGATATTGATAGATAAACATCGTAACGATCCGGATGTTATTGCGGTTTCACGCCGTGGAAAGATTACGCTGGAAGACGTATTTATAGCTTTGACAGGTTCAGCAATTAGAGCCTAAACCCAATATTAACGATCAGATGTCACTCACTATACCCAAAACCCCTGCAGTTTTAGCTGCCTTGCTTAAAGCAGACTACATCGTACTTTGGCGTAACCGGCGTGGAAATATAATGTCCGTTCTAATGCCATTGATCATCGTGTTCTCGTGGAAAGGGCTTATACCGCAATTTGGGGGTGCCTTTGTGCTGGCAAACGGAATAACCTTGGGAATCATCGCAATTGGCTTAATGGGCTATGCTAATGCAGTTGCCCGTGACCGGGATAAAGGTGTATTTCAGCGGCTGCGGGTGTCGCCATTGCCTCTATGGACCATTATGGCCAGCAGGTTGGTTGTTCAACTGTCGATGATCTTATTACTTACAATTGTAGTGTTTGTAGCCGGCTATCAATTAGATGGTATTTTGATGCCAACAGCCGGGTATTTTGTTACTTTTTTCGTATCACTTGTTGGCGGCGCACTTTATCTGAGCCTCGGCCAGGCAATCGTTGGTCGTATTCAATCACCAGAGACTGTAAATTCGACAACAAGACTGATCTACCTTGCATTTATTATGACCGGCATGCTGGGACAGTTTGATTATTTCGGTGTCGATTTTAAAAGAATCGTCGACTGGTCGCCTTATGGTACGGTAAAAACAATTCTTGCCGTTAGTTTCGAACCCGCCAAATGGAATTTGCATGCAACTGAGGCCTTGCTGCTTTCAATTGGCTATGCGATTATTTTTGCTACGCTCGGTATCAAATGGTTTAAATGGGGCGCTAAATAGGGTTTTAACTAAATATGGCGTTGCAATATTAACCAGGGCTGCAATACCTATTGTGGATTCAAATTATAATCTATTAGTGCCTTGTTAAATCTGCCCGGCTGTGGCGTTGTAAAAAGCTGATATAATCGATAGCTTAGTAAGTACAAACTGAACCGCCCATGAAACGATTGCTACTGCCATTTTTAGCCCTGCTACTATTTTCTTGTCACCATACGGCGCCCAATAACAGTATTGAAATTGGGAAAATTGATAGCGTATATTCTAAAAGCCTTGCCGAAGAACGCAAAATATTTGTATACCTGCCTGCAGCTGCAAAAGATACCAGTAAACGTTTTCCCGTTTTGTACCTGCTCGATGGCGACGACCATTTTGCTTCAGTGAGCGGTATCGTCAAATACTTTGCCGAAAGATCGGTTTGTCCCGATATGATCATTATAGGTATCCCTAACACCGATCGCACCCGGGATCTGACACCTACCCGTTCTCTTCTTTACCCGGATGGAAGTAAAAGCGACGATCTTAAGTCATCCGGCGGCGGTGAAAAGTTTGTGTCCTTTATCAAAAATGAACTGATGCCCCACGTTGACTCTCTTTACCCGGTTGCACCTTACAAATTACTGATCGGCCACTCATTTGGTGGCTTAACCGTGATGAACATTCTGATTAATCATCCCAACTTATTTAACGCTTACATAGCCGTTGACCCAAGTATGTGGTGGGATAAGCAAAAACTGCTTAACCAGGCGCGGCAAGTGTTTACCCAGCAAAAATTTGCTGGTAAGTCGTTTTACATGGGTATCGCAAACACCATGCCCTCGGGCATGGACACCCTGCAGGTTCGGATCGATACTACCGGAACAACATTTCATATTCGCTCTATATTGCAATTGAAGGATATTCTACTACATAACAAAAGCAATGGTTTAAACTTCAACTATGCATATTACAAAAATGACGACCATGGTTCATCGCCGCTGATCACTGAATATGATGGTTTGCGTTTTATCTTCAGCTATTATAAAACACCCCAACTGGTGTTCGATCAGTTGCTCGATAAAAACAATCATACAGATGCTGCAAAGGGATTTACCGAACATTACCTTGAAGTTTCTAAAAACCTGGGATATACTGTACTACCTCCTGAAGATCAAATCAATGGATATGTTGGTTTCCTGGCCGGATCAGGGCAACCTCAAAAGGCCTTGCAATTACTAAATCTTAATATCAAAAATTATCCCAAAAGCGCTGATGTATTCGACAGTTTGGGCGATTTTTACAAAGCACAAAAAGATAAGACAAAAGCGGTTGCTGCCTATGAAAAAGCACTTTTGCTAAAAGAAACAGCAGAAACCCGTAAGAAGCTGAACGAATTGCAGGGGAAAAAATAGCATATATTCGGGGTGAGAATCTTCTGTTCGGGTGTCAGATAGGGATGCCCGATTTATAGGCTTAACATACTTTTTATAAGCTCCGTAGTTTTACGCTGATAGCTGAACTTTGCCGGTAGACTGAATGACGTTATTAAACAATTTTCAGGCCCTTGAGTTTTGGGCGATCGAAATACCGATTTTTAAAAAATAATTTAATACCTTTCGGTATTTTACTATATTTAAACATGAGTAAAGCAAAACGAACCAAGGCATTTATAACCGAGAAAACTGCTGCCTTATTTAACCGCAGAGGCTATGCAGGAACTTCACTAACCGATATGACAGATGCCACGGGCCTTACCAAGGGTTCCATTTATGGTAATTTTCAGGACAAAGATGAGGTTGCTCTCGAAGCATTTAGTCATAATATGGCTAAACTGGTTGAGCAGGTGAGAGCTTTGCAAGCCACCGAACGTAGTGCTTCGGGCAAGTTAAAGGCTTTTGTTAAAGTTTACCGAAATGGTTTGCATTCACCTGTATTGGCTGATGGCTGTCCGATCATTAATACCGGAACCGAAGCAGATGATACCCACGCTGAGTTGAACGGAAAAGTTAAAGATGCACTTTTAAGGTGGCACAAAAGTATTTCGGCCATTGTACAGCAAGGTAAATTGCAGGGTGAATTCAGGGATAGTATTAATAGTGCCGATTTTGCTTCGCTGATGATCGCAATTATTGAAGGGGGCTTCACTTTATCGAAAATTTCGGGGGATGTAAGCTATCTTGATCAAAGCCTTGATCACCTCGAAAAATTGATCGATGAAAGGCTGCGGAGATAAAGTGGTTTAAAACACGTCGCCAGGGTTGCCAAAAAGCCATCAGAAATTTTGTACTTACATCTCAGTCGAAAGCCGGGAGGATATATATAGCGATGCGCGCCGGTAGCCGATCCAGCCTCCGGCAAGCCGGTGCATTTTATGGGTCAGTTTATAGCCCCCAAAAAATATAATTATTAATATGTTTGCGCACACAATATTCAGAAACGGCATATTATTATATTCGCATCAGGGCAAAAAAAGAGAAAGTTTTGCTTTCTCTCTTCTTCTCA
>CAIPPO010000118.1 GCA_903866915.1 uncultured Mucilaginibacter sp.
GGTTTATCTAAATAAAGATAAGTAATTATATTGATTATCAGCAAATTACTTTTTAAAAATATAGGCGAATATTTATTATCGGCCAGAAAAATTAAAAAAAATAAGATGATCAATGTCGACTGATAGCGAACCCACTCAGACGATACAGTACCAGATTGGTATTGCTTAAAAATTGGTAGAGTTAAATTTTCAGGGGTGCCCTACCTCTATTTCAAATATTGTTCGTCACTCACATGTTCCAGCCAATCCACGGGTGAGCCATTTAGTTTTTCCTGGATAGCAATATGGCTGATGGCTGTTGTAGCGGTAGCGCCGTGCCAGTGTTTTTCACCCGGTTCAAAAAAGACTACGTCGCCGGGGTGTATTTCTTCTTTGATTCCCCCCAGGCGTTGTACCCAGCCGCAGCCCGCAGTAACGATCAGCGTTTGCCCGAAGGGGTGAGTATGCCAGGCGGTACGTGCGCCAGGTTCGAAGGTTACCAGTGCCATCGCCACACGGGCAGGTTCAGGCGGACTGTATAAGGGGTCAATTCGTACAGTGCCGGTAAAATAATCTGCTGGTCCTTTTGCTGAAGGCTGTGTGCCGATCCGTTTGATCTCCATGGTATGTTTTGCCTTTTATGTGAAGGCAGGTAAAGATACGCAGCAGCGCGCAATTTTATAAAAAAAAAGGAGGCACTGCTCGGCTCGCCCGGCAGTGCCATCAATCAAACAATCAAACTTTATACCCCAAACCGGCTATTTAGCCGTCTGAGCGTACAAGTATTTTAATTTATACTCCTTGAGGCTTGGATCATAAGCTGTCAACTCGTTGTCGGTTCTGAAAAAGCCCTGGATGGTATAAAGGAATCTTGTGTTTTTTGCAAAAGCCGCCTGCAAATTTTCCATCGTTAGTGGTTTAATCTCTGATTCAGAGCTTGGGCTGAAGAAAAAGAATTCGGCATCTTTCAAGCCTTTACCAGCCGGTATCAACTTGCAATAACCATAGATATAAAAGCCCTGGGAATCGATGATGCGATACGCTTCGTTGTTAAAATAACGGTAATCCTGGTCGTTTTTACGGTAACCAAAAATTTCGTTTTTCGAGAAAAAATGCTTTTTCCCATTTTGGACCACTACAACTTTATAACTGCCAAATGTTGCATGCAGCAGTATCTTATTGCCTTCGGAACCATCCGATTCATAACTTAGTTTATGGTTTGCATAATCTTCGGCGGTCAGGTACAGGCCGATTTTTTGTTTTGCAAATGAGTTTTGTACAAAAACTATCATTAGCAACGCGGGGATCAGGATTTTAATAGTTTTCATTTTCGTTTTATTTAAGAGTGAAACACGTATTTTGATTTACTTTATGCTTATTAAAATCTGGTTATCAAAGCAATTATAAATCTGCTTTCAGAATTTACCAGGTCGAACGGCACAAAATTTGGGTTAGCAACCGTTTGTCCGAGGCCATTTACCACAGTTGGTGGATTTGGTATGTAGGAGTTTGGATTGAACGAGTTTGCTGGGTTAGCTGTATAACCTGTTGGGCCCGAAACACCGCCTGGCCCGTTAAAATATGGAACATTCATAAAGCGGTGTACCAATTCGAAACGGAGTGTCATGAATTGATTCGGGTTAAAATCAATACAGGTTGAAGCATCCCAGCCTGACATTTTTGAACCCGGTGTGGAAGCGGCTAAAAATGAGTCAGTAGCGAGGCCCGGAGGTACCAATGATAAATAACGGCTTGGGTTCGACATAAATCCACCACCAGCAGTCCAACCCCATTTCATGCCATCGCCAAACCATATTCTGTGGTAAAGCATGCCGCTGATAAAGTTAGAGGCGTTTGCCCCAAACGGTGAATAAACTACATTTCCAGGTGCTATACCATTCTGAACGCCAAAGTCGGCTGTAAGTGAGATAGCTTCACGTTTTATACCCGGGCCCTTTTTATTCGTGGCATCGAAAAGTAAATACTGGATTGAGTTATCGGTATGGTATCTTTTTACTCCAGGTGCACCAGCAACGTCTGTTCCAAAATAGTTATTTGAAATGATCTTGGTACGTTGATTGGGTTGGCTTACAATTGAGAAACCTAAACCTGGCATTTTATTAAATACTCCATATGACTGCCATCCATTAATAAACCAGAGTTCTATTTTGGTTTTTACGCTTGGGAACATCTGCACACGTATACCGTTAAAGAACCATGGAGTGTTATCGGATGTGTAAGACGGCTGGTAGCTCCAGTTTTCAAAGTTATTGTAAGAATACAAGCCAATGTAAGACATGAAAATACCCATATCTACGTTAATGCCATGCCAAACATTAAAATGGTAACCACCATAAGCTTCACTTAAATAGCGGTAAGCATCCGGCAGGTCATATTGTCCGCGATATCCGCTATAGTCATTTCGCGGCACAACTGTAGAACGCGTACCCCATTGGGTCATGATACGTCCCCGAACATTGTCGTAATGAAAATCGCCGCCAATAGCCACCATTGAAACACCAATTTCGTTGTTACGAGCTAAAGCGGTAGAACCAGTTACGGTATTGTCAATAGGGTTATTGTTTGACCGGGTATAGTTCATATCGAAAGTAAAATCACCGGTAAAATATTCGTTATCAAGCAATTTGTGATCCTGGCGGTTATTTCCGTTCAGCCACGAAAAGTCGGCATAGCCCAAAGGCGTAGCCGAGTCCATGGCTTTTTTTATAGAATCTGCTTTTCGGATAGAATCTGATTTCATCTTTCCTACGTCGGCTTTTATCATTTTAGCAACCGGGGCATCCGTCTGTGCAGATGCGCGGAAAATACATCCCGATAATAAGATAAGCGTAAATAGTTTTTTCATGCTGGTTGTTGGTTTTAAGAGTCTGTTAAAAATGTTTTGAATATGGTTGATCAACATATCGTTACCCCCTATGCCAGTGTGGTGCCAATGGGGTTGCGATAAATTCAAACGGCTGACTATCAATTATATGAATATGCAGAAAGGGATTTTGCGCAATAATTCCGTATCAAACTGATAGGTTTTTTTGCCAAAATGGAGTGCCGGATAGCATTAGAAAGGCATTAGAATTGAAGAAAAACCCGAAAATTGATATTCTGGTAATATTTAGGCAAAACAATGTGGTATTTTTTCAAAATTGATAATGAAAAAACAGAAAAATTCAATCAAAAACCGAAGATGATTGAAAAAGTGTTTCAAAATGATATTAAGTTGGCACCCGATCTTAGCAATTTGAAGCGTTTGCTTAGAGCTGGTACTCTTCAATTTTTCGGTAAAGGGTAGACAAACCAATGCCCAGGAGCCGGGCGGCTTCGGTTTTATTGCCGTTGGTTTGATGGAGTGCTTTGCGGATATAGCGACTTTCGATATCGGCCAGGAAAAGTGTTGGAGAGGTCTCGTCGATGATATCGTTATAAAAATCAAGATGCAGCAGGTCCGAAGTGAGGCTTTCGGAGGGGGCCATGATCACTACCCGTTCAATGACATTCCGCAGCTCGCGTACATTCCCTTTCCATGGGTGTTCGTAAAGGGTTTTTAAAAAATAGACATCTATCCTGGTGATTTTTCGGTTCAACCTGGCTGAAAACTCTCTTACAAAATGGTGGGTCAGAATATCAATGTCTTCTTTGCGTTCGCGCAAGGGTGGTAGGTGTATGGTAAATACTGCCAACCTGTAAAATAGGTCGAGTCTGAACCTTTGATTTTCAGCCTCGTGTTTTAGATCCTTATTGGTAGCGGCAATGATGCGGGCATTGACTTTTGATATCTTGGAGTCACCAACTCTGTTAAAAGTTCCGTTTTCGAGCACACGTAACAGCCGGGCCTGTAATTCGAGATTCATTTCACCTATTTCGTCTAAGAATAATGTGCCTCCATCAGCTTCCTCAAAAAGTCCTTTTTTGTCCTTCATTGCACCTGTAAATGCACCGGCCACATAGCCGAACAGCTCGCTTTTCAGCAGGTCGGCCGAGAACGAGCTACAGTTAATCGCAACGAAAGGTTTGTTTTTCCGGTCGCTGCCTTCATGAATAGCCTCTGCGAAAATCTCTTTGCCGGTGCCCGTTTCTCCCAGCAGTAATACGGTTGTATTGGTAGGTGCCACTTTTTTTGCCATTTCGATACAAACGTTGATCTGTTTTGAACTACCGAGTATAGCACTAAAACTGCCTGGGATGCTTTGCTTCTTCGACCTTTGACTTTGCTGAAATTGAAAGTTTGCTTTTTCAACCGCACTATGAATAATTGGAATGATCCGGCCATTGTCGTCACCCTTCATGATATAGTCGAAAGCGCCGTTTTTAATAGCTTTCACACTATCCCGGATAGAACCAAATGCCGTGAGGTTGATTACTTCTATATATGGCCGGGCATCCTTTATGCGTTTAACCAGTTCCACCCCATTAGCATCGGGAAGTTTTACATCACTGATCACTACGCGAATGTCTTCGTTTTCGAGCAGTTTCAGGCCAGCCCTCGCGGTAGGTGCCTGCAATACATGATAGCCTTCAACCGCAATAATTCGCGATAGTAGTTCCCTGAATTTGTTTTCATCCTCGAGTATCAAAACTGTAGGTGGCATATATCAGGATCGTTTTCACAACAATAGCTAAAAAGGTGCCCAATAGTTCATTGCGGTGCTTTTAGACTGATAACAAGGCAATAAGTTTATTTTAGTAAGGTGGTGCGCTTTGCTGACTAAATCATTTTGGTAGGATATTTTATCAAAATGAGAATTTTCCGGTTATGTGTACGCTGCCAATGCATTTTCAACTAAAGCAATTGGTGTATTGTTAAATTTTTCTAAGTGCGGGAATTAATGATTCAAGTAAACAAAAACCGCAATACAGCTTTTTTTGCAGCTTTTTAGGCCGGTTTATTTTTTTCCGTGAAATACGCAGGAACTGAAAATTGAGCTACAATAAATTTCAGGTAGTTTATGGCATATATCTTGCCCTTTGCCGGGGCTATATGACTATCAAAAATAAACTTCGTGCGGGTATTGGATTTCTTTTTTTGCTTGCGCTGATCAGTTCCGGAGTTGGTGCTTTTTATATAAAAAGACTCTCGGTAGATGCCAAAGCAACACTGAAAGACAATTACGAGTCTCTGGTTTTCAGTAAAAATATTGACGAGGCATTAGATTTACCTAGCATCCCAACAGCATTTCAGGAGAAGATCATTGAAAAAAATATTAAGGAAGAAGAAGGAAATATAACTGAACCCGGCGAAAAAAAATTCGCCGATTCACTTTTCGCCAATTTTATTGCCTTTAGAAATGCCGTTAATGATCCAATGAAGCGAGCTGTTTGCCGGGCCAACATGAAAATTGCGGTGTATGGTATAATGGCAGTAAATATGAGCGCAATTAAACAGCGCAATAAAATTTCGACAGATGATGCCCAAACTGCAATCCTTGTTGTTATTGCGATAGATACCTGTTGTATTGTTATAGTCCTAACCTTCCTGCTGCGTTTTCCTTTTTTCATAATAGGCCCGATTGAAAGATTTGCTGCGGCGATTGGCGAGATTGCCAATAAAAATTACCAACAAAAATTACAGTTTAGGGCGAAGGACGAATTTTGGAAATTGGCGCAGAGCTTTAATCAAATGGCGTCGCGCCTGCATGAATATGAGAGTGCCAGCCAGGCAAGGATTCGATTTGAACAATTGCGGGTAGAGGCTATTGTACAAAACGTAACGGATGCTTTTATCGGTTTTGATGAAGAAAGTACTATTGTTTTTGCTAACCCGGTAGCATTAAAGTTGCTGGGTACTGATGAAAATGAAATTATTGGCCGTCCAGCTTCCGAAGTTACTGCCGAAAACGATTTGCTGGCCAGCCTGTTAAGCGAGGACGAACCTTTTAACGATATCCGATTATACCTGGATGGCACAGAATGCTACTTTTCAAGAGAGCTTTTCGAGATTAGTACGCCGGATGATGGTCTTTTCAACAGGACCAGGCGCAATCGTATTGGCTTTTTTATTCTCCTTAAAAATATCACGCGTTTTTATCAACTTGATGAGGCAAAAACCAGCTTTATTGCCACCATTTCGCATGAGTTGAAAACACCGATCGGTTCGCTTAAAATGAGCTTAAAAATGTTGGAAGACGAGCGCTTTGGCACAACAAATAGTTTCCAGAAAGAATTGATCAAAAATATTGATGACGACAGCGACAGGCTGCTTAAAATAACCAGCGAGCTATTGGACATGGGGCAAGTGCAAACAGGTAAGTTATTGCTTAATTTTAGTAGTGCTCATCCGCAAAATATAATTAAATACACATACGAGACTATCAAAATACTAGCAAGGCAAAAGGAGATAAACATTAAAATAAGCTGCTCAAAACGCCTGCCGGAAGTATGGGCCGATCTTGATAAAACTACCTGGGTGCTGATCAATTTTTTATCGAATGCTATCAAATACAGTTCGCATGGCGGCGAGATCGAATTAGCAGTAAAAAAGCATCCTTCCAAAATGATCGAATTTTCGGTGCGTGATTTTGGCCGGGGTATAGAGGAAAGGTACCTGCCGAGAGTATTTGAGAGATATTTTAAGGTGCCTGATGCCGGAAGAAATATATCCGGAACCGGGCTGGGATTGGCAATAGCCAAGGATTTTATTGAAGCACAGGGAGGCAAGATCGGTGTTGAAAGCAGGATAAACGAAGGAAGCAGATTTTATTTCCTGCTTCCGGTAAGTTTAATTTGACGTGAACTATCAGGCGCTTAACCGCTCCAACTCTTCAAAACTAACCTCGGTCTGCACGATAATTTCCTTATCAATATGCTGCTCTACATATTTGACCAATAAACCCACTGTCTTGAAACGGGTATATTCATCATCCGGAATTTGAATGTCAAAATCTTTTTCAATTTCCACTATTAACTCGCAAAAATCGAGTGAATCAACCCCAAGATCTTCATAAAAGCTGGACTTAGCGGTTATCAGTGATTTTTCTACACCTAATTTATCATGGATAAACTGGTAGATTTTAATTTCGATTTCATTCATACGCTTTTCACGAAGGCATTATTGCTCTTTCGCGATATACGTCAGTTACCAAAAAAGTGCCATTCCGATAAACCAATTTGAATTTTTTTTTGAATACTTGATAAACAACGAGTTACAAATAGGGCAATGAGATTTGATTATCAACTGTGGCTGAAATTTATATCAAAATGAATAAAAAATTCCCGTAGTGGTATGATGTATCGCTAAATTATTCGAGCAGGCAAGTGTTCAATTCATCTCAAAAAAATGGTAATGATGCTGGTAATGACAAATAACTTCAATCAATTCCTGCAGATCGGCCGCTGTTAGCGCTATTCCGTCACCGGGTTTATAAACAAAAATATTTCCGGGTTCTTCAATAGTAATATGCCCGCGGTAACTATCGTCGACCGCCTTTTCTCGGGGAATGACATAAGCTTCTTCATCCCATTCAGGTGCGTTCTCACTTTTATCGCGGTAAATGCCATAAACATAAGACAGCTTAATTGCTGTTCCCGGATCAGTTTGAATTTCAGGAATGATCGTATAAGAGACACCAGGTCCCAAATTGGTTGTTATCGTTTCCATCGCTTATTTAAGCAGGCAACGTTCAAATGCAATAAAGGTTTTATTGCGAACGAAATTGGCTTAGACAGGAATGATTTTTATTTCTTAAGCCCGATCTCTCTTAATCGCTCATCAAGATACTCACCTGCTGTCATGTCGCTGAATTGTTTTGGGTGATCAGCATCAATGCAGGAGGCTAAACTGGCCAGGCTCATTTCCGATTTAGGATGCAGGAAAAACGGCACCGAATAGCGCGATTTACCCATTTCTTCTCTGGGCGGGTTTACCACGCGGTGGGTAGTCGACTTCAGTTTATTGTTAGTGAAGCGTTGCAACATGTCACCAACATTAACAACAAGGTCTTTTCCATGGGCCTTAACCGGAAACCAGTTGCCATCGCGGGTTAACACCTCAAGCCCGTCAGCACTGGCACCAATCAATAGTGTTATCAGGTTAATATCTTCGTGGGCACCGGCACGCACTGCATCTGCTGGTAACGCGTCCGGGTCGCTTATAGGAAAATAGTGCAGTGTACGCAGGATTGAATTACCGTTGTGCACTTTATCGTCGAAATAATCTTCGGGCAGGCCCAGGTAAACTGCTATCGCCTGAAGAAGGTAAATTCCTGCCGTTTCCAGTCTTTGATATATTTCGCGGGTTATTATGTTAAATACAGGTAGTTCGGAAAGGTAAATGTTTTCGGGGTATTCGTTTTTTACCGGGTCGCCATCAGTTACAGTCTGGCCGATTTGCCAGAACTCTTTCAAATCCGGAACTGTGAAACCTTTTGCAGTTTCTTTTAGTTTACCTGTATAGCCGCGCTGGCCGGCAAGACCGGGTATTTCATAATTAAGTTTTACGTCGGTCGGTAAAGCAAAAAGTTCTTTAACTTGTGCGTACAATTGATCAATCAATTCATTACTGAGACCATGATTGGTAATCGTAACGAACCCTGTTTCGTTAAAGGCCCGGCCTATGTCTTCTGAAAATTGTTTGCGTTGAGCAAAACTACCATTGATATAGGTTTCAAGATCGAGTCGAGGGATGTGAATGGAATTCATAAGTAAATTCGCTAAAGCGATAAAATTATCAATTATACCCCGAATATGTCTAAATGCGGATAAAAAATGACCGACACTAGTTTTTTAGAAAATAAATCATCAATGTTGAAATTTTTAAATAATCTTAAAGCCGACACGCTAATTTTGGCAAAATGTAATTTTATTGTCACGAAACTCTATCTAAATTATTTGTTTGTTAATTTAAGTACCATCTGTTACCTTAAATATAAGTCATTTAGCCTGAGAACGTTGACTGCCAAGTTGCGGGGGAGAAGTTTATTAAATACATTTGCGCGCTTTTTAGCCCCTATAGCATGAACTCGCATCTTAAAAAAATATCGGCAGCTGGTATGCTGATCACGCTTGGAATTATTTTCGGCGACATTGGTACATCTCCATTGTATGTATTTCAAACCCTGATGACTGAAGGGAAGGATGCCACTGAACCATTTGTTTTTGGCTGTTTGTCATGCATTTTCTGGACGCTTACCCTGCAAACAACATTTAAGTACATTTTTATCACACTTCAGGCCGATAACCACGGTGAAGGTGGTATTTTTTCACTCTATGCGCTTGTGCGCAGGTATGGAAAATGGCTGGCTATTCCCGCTATTATCGGCGCAGGAACACTATTGGCTGACGGCATCATCACTCCGCCTATTTCTGTTGCTTCGGCAATTGAAGGTCTGGGCCAGGTTCCAAGTCTTGCTGATACCATGAAACCGGGGGCCGAAATAACTATCCTGGTTATCCTGGGTATCATATTTTTACTTTTCTTGTTTCAACAGTTTGGTACTAAAGTAGTGGGCGGGGCTTTTGGTCCGGTAATGCTGGTTTGGTTTATCATGATAGGTACCATTGGTACGCTGCAAATTTTGCATTATCCAAGCGTATTTAAAGCGCTCAATCCCTATTACGCCGCACACATGCTGTGGACCCGTCCAGGCGCGTTTTGGCTGTTAGGTGCGGTATTTTTATGTACCACCGGGGCCGAAGCGTTGTACTCTGACCTGGGGCATTGCGGACGTAATAATATACAGGTGACCTGGATCTTTGTTAAGATAACCTTATTGTTAAGTTACCTTGGCCAGGGAGCATGGGTGTTAAATCATGCATCGCAAATCAAATTTGATTCGGTTAACCCTTTCTATTCAATCGTTCCGCACTTCTTTTTAATTCCGAGTGTGATTATTGCAACATTGGCCACAATTATTGCCAGCCAAGCTTTGATCAGCGGATCGTTCACATTGATTAGTGAGGCTATCAGTATGAATTTATGGCCAAAAATCACGGTTAAATATCCTTCCAACATCCGGGGGCAAATATATATACCTGCAATTAACTGGGTGCTTTGTTTAGGTTGCGTTGCGGTTACCCTTTATTTTCAAACATCTGAAGCAATGACCGCCGCTTATGGTTTTTCCATTACCATTGCAATGCTGATGACAACACTATTGATGGCTTACTATATGCGATTTAAGCGCCATTGGCCGGTATGGGTTGTCGTGTTAATCCTTTGTATTTTCGTAAGTACTGAAACTTCGTTCTTTATTTCCAATTCGCCTAAAATTCTTAAGCGGTTATTCTTCCTTGTATTTGAGTTCGGGTTAATCTTCACGATGTATACCTGGTTCAAAGCCCGCAAGATTACCAATAGATTCCTGCACTTTGTTGACTTGAAAACCAAATTGCCTTTGCTTAATGCTTTGAGTGCCGATGAATCAGTTTCGAAATTTGCGACACACCTGGTATATCTTACCAAAGCCAACAACAGCAAACAGATAGAAGAAAAGATATTTTATTCTATTTTGAGTCGTAAACCGAAGCGCGCCGATACTTACTGGTTTCTGCACATAGAGCGGATGGACGACCCTTATACAATGGAATACAGCGTTGAAGAAATTGAACATGGGAAAGTGATCAGGGTTGAGTTCCGTCTTGGATTCAGGATCCAACCACGCATCAATGTATTGTTCCGCAAGGTAGTAGAAGATATGGTTAGCCGGAATGAGGTAGACATCCTGAGCCGCTATGAATCATTAAGGAAATTTAACCAGACTGCCGACTTCCAGTTTGTGATCATCGAAAAGTTCCTGTCGTATAATAATGAGTTCAGCGTAAAAGAAAGCTTTATCCTTAATAGTTATTTTGCCATCAAAAAAATTGCACAGACAGAGGCCAAGGCTTTTGGATTGGATACCAGCGAAACACGGATAGAAAAAATTCCACTGGTTGTGAAGCCGGTAACTAATATTGTTATGAAGCGTGTTAGCCCGCAAAATCATCGCTCAGAAGTGATTTAAGCGGCTTTTTACTTAGTATTTAATTATTTCACTGCTATTAAAAGTAATTGTCGCGGCATGGGGGAGTTTTCCACATATGCGATATTTTTAATAACATTTGGCTAGTTTTTTGACTATCCCGATAAATATTTAGTTTAAATTATTATTTGGACTTGTGTGACTGAAAGTCGGTTTTTAGGATATCAATTATCTTTTAATTTTGTCTGCATACAAACTATTAAAGGCAAAATTTGTTAAAGAACCTATGACCGGCAACGTTTTCTTATTAGCTACCGATCCGCATAACCTATGCAGGGATGTTATTCATTCCCGTCATTCGGGCTTGAAGTTGCGGGTTTTTTGCCTTGACGAAGAACCCTTCCATCCCGACAGTAGTGAAATACAGCTTTATGGATTAGGAGGTGGGAGCATGTTTGCATTCGAAAGCGTTGATGTAACCTCCGAAAAAGCAAAGGAAATTGTGGAAGCCGTGCAATGGTATGCAGACTACATCCAGTGCCCTGAGCTTGCTATTTCGGCAGAAGATCCGCGACCCGGACGAGATATTGCTATATAGGCAGCTTATTGTCAGAATATATTTTCTTCGTAGCCTATTTTTCAGCTTTTTTTTAAATCTTTACGCCTCATGAGTAGCCTTAAAGAAAGTTTGTACAAGATGTGTATTGACTATGTGCAAGTTAGAATAGACGGTGCAAAGCAAGGTATCGCTGATGCGCAATATGCGGCTATCGAAGAGACAAAGAGCAGCGCAGGCGACAAATATGAAACCGGGCGGGAAATGATGCAACAGGAAACCGACCGCAGTCAGTTATTACTGAACGAAGCTAACAAACTGATGGTAGCGCTGAGCAGGATAAATCCAAATAGCCAGCACACTACAGCTGAGCCAGGGAGCCTGATCATTACTAATAATGGTACTTTTTTCCTGGCGATAAGCGCGGGAAGTTTTCAAGTTGAAAGCATAACGTATTTTGCGGTATCGCCAGTGTCGCCAATCGGTACTCATTTACTCGGCCGTAAAGCCGGTGATCAATTCAGCCTTAACGGAAGAAGCTACGTGGTAGAAATGGTGCAATAATCTTGTCAGGCGCTAAGGGCAGCATTTATCCAGTTTATTCATTCAGGAGCTCGAAGCATTGTTTGGCAATTTCAAGTTCTTCGTTGGTTGGTATCACCAATATATTTACTCGTGCGTTTTGCTTGTTTATTTCTGTAATTCCGCTTTGCAGTGCGTTATTTTTCTCCTGGTCAATCTCTAGTCCCAGGTATTCCATTTCGCTGCAAACCATTGCTCTTACCAGGCTGTTATTTTCGCCCACTCCACCTGTGAAAATTATCGCGTCAAGGCCATTGAGTGTGGCGATATAGAAACCTATATATTTTTTAATGTGGTAACAATAAATATCATAAGCCAGTTTTGCATTTGCATCGCCGTTTTCGAGTGCGCGTGTGATGTCGCGGGTATCGCTAAAACCTGTAAGACCAAGGAGGCCACTTTGCTTGTTCAGCAGATCGCTAACCTGTTGCAGATCATAGCCAAGGGTTTCAACAAGGTAAAATATTACAGTCGGGTCAAGATCGCCTGAACGCGTACCCATTACCAAACCACTCAATGGTCCAAACCCCATGCTTGTATCTATCGATCTTCCATCTTTTATGGAAGTAATACTGCATCCGTTGCCAAGGTGGATGCTGATCATTTTAAGATTTTTGCTTTTCAGGTAACTTGAAGCCTGTTCTGAAACATATTTGTGACTGGTGCCATGAAAGCCGTAAGCCCTTATGTTGTGATCTGTATAAAATGAATCAGGAATTGCAAAGCGAAAAGCTTTGGGCGGCATCGTTTGATGGAAAGCCGTATCAAATACTGCAACCTGTGTCGCGTTAGTAAATATTTGTTCCGCAACTTCGATGCAACGGTAACCGGGTGGATTATGTAATGGCGCCAGTTTAAAAAGCGATTTTAAATCTTGTTTCACTTCGGGTGTTATGCGGATAGATCTGCTAAACTTTTCGCCGCCATGAACGATGCGATGACCTATAACTTGTATATCTCCCGGTGCTTTTATCACACCAATTTTATCATCGGTCAGTAGCTGGTTTATTTTTTGTAAGCCAGCCCGGTAATCAGGAATATCCTGCTTAAAGGAAAATACATTTTCAACGCCATTGAAAAAGGTTTTATGTGTAATGCCCGCTTGGTCCATGCCTATCCTCTCTGCTACTCCGCTGCATATAAGATGCGCGCCCGGCATTTTGAATAATTTATATTTAATGGAACTGCTGCCCGAGTTGATCACAAAAATATTCATCCTGCTGCAATTATTATTTAATATCCTGGCATTGAATAGCTGTAACAATAACCGTATTAAACACGTCATCGACCGTACAACCACGGCTTAGGTCGTTAATCGGTTTCCGAAGTCCCTGGAGCATAGGGCCAATAGCCAGGGCTCCGGTTTCGCGTTGTACCGCTTTATAAATATTATTACCGGTATTTAGATCTGGGAAAATGAGTACGCTGGCTCTGCCTGCGACCTCCGAGCCCGGCAACTTGTTTTTTCCTACCACGGGATCTACTGCAGCATCGTATTGGATCGGCCCTTCAATTTTCAATTCAGGGTGGCTTGATCTGACGATCTCTGTCGCCCTGCGAACTTTTTCAACGTCTTCGCCCTCGCCCGAATTTCCGGAAGAATAGGATAACATGGCGATCCTGGGTTCAATACCGAAGCGCTCACTGCTTTCGGCCGATGAAATGGCAATTTCGGCCAACTGTTCCGCGGTTGGATTAGGATTGACCGCACAATCGCCGAAAACACAAACCCGATCGGGCAGGCACATAAAAAATATAGATGAAACCAATGATACACCCGGTTTAGTTTTTATGAACTGCAGGGCTGGTCTGATCGTATGCAGGGTGGTGTTTACGGCCCCTGAGACCATTCCGTCTGCATGGCCTTTATATACCATCATCGTGCCAAAATAGGATACATCGGTCATCAGGTCGCGCGCCATTTCCATGGTAACATTTTTGTTTTTGCGAAGCTCAAATAGCGTATTTACGTAGTCAACATACCGTTCATCTTTTGCAGGGTTTACTATCCTTACTTTTGCCAGTTCATGCCGAATGTCTAATTGACCAATAAGTTTATTGATCTCAGCCGCATCGCCAAGAAGGGTAATTTCAACTATGTCCTGGCTCAACAGCCTGGCAGCGGCTTTTAATATTCTTTCATCATTACCTTCGGCTAATACAATATGTTTTTTGATTCGTTTGGCCCACTGCGTCAGCTGGTACTGAAACATACGTGGCGTGATACCCGAAGGTTTTAGGGAAATCAGGCTCTTTTCGAGTTCGGGCAGGTTTATGCTTCTGTCGAAAGTATCAATTGCTAAACGGATCTTACGGGTATTATCGGCACTGATTCTTGAGCGTATGGCACCAACTACGTTGCTTGTTTCGAAGGTGCCTGTTTGTACAGCCAGGATTGGTACGGCAGTCGGTAAGCCCCTGATCAATTTCATTATTGGTTTCTCGGGAATATAACCGGCAGTAAGCACAATTCCAGCAATCTTGGGATAGCTTGCAGATAGGTTGGCCTGTAATGCGCTGATAATGATATCGCCCCGATCGCCGGGTGTTATAATCAGCACATTTTCTTTCAGGTAGTTCAGAAAGTTTGGTACCTGCATGGCTCCGGTAACAAAGTTATCAACCTGGTTAGCCAGGTTTTCTTCTCCAAATAAAACTTTACCATGGAGCTGCTCATTGATCTCTTTCATGGTAGGGCTTTTCAGCCTTTTGTCTTCTTCAATTATAGCCAGTAAAATGCCGGGTGGCAATTGTTTGGTCAGCAGGTTTTTTACAGCTTTTATATTTTCATTGCTTATTTTATTGGCTACAACTGCAAGTACTTGTATTTCGCGGGCAGCAAAATTATGTATCGCAGACAAAGCGGCGTTAATTACCTGTTCATCCGTTTTTTCTTCGCCCGAAATAACAATAATTACTGGCGAGCCCAGGTTTTTTGCTATCTGGGCATTGATGTCAAATTCAAACACTGCCCCTTCACCCTGGTAATCAGTGCCTTCTACTACTGTAAAGTCATATTGTTCGTCCAGACGTTTAAATTTCCGGATGATGGTGTCTATCATTTCGCCCTGGCTTTCGGTATCAATTTTAGTCATAGCCTCCTGCCAGGTAAAGGCGTAGGTGTCTTCGTAAGCCATGGGCAGATCGAAGTGGGTGAGAATAGTATCTATATGATCGTCTCTGTGCTGTGGCTGATTTTGGTCTATGATCGGTTTATAGTAACCTATTTTTTGAGCTTTACCCAAAAGCATATTAACCAGGCCGATTGAGATTATGGATTTACCACTGTGAGCTTCCGTACTTGTGATGAAAACAGTTTTGAGCATGAGCAGTTTCTTTAAATTTTTTTCAGACAACCTGGCAAGGATATGCTATTGCCAATTAGTGGTCTAATTTAACGGTTAGGCAGCGAAATTACTCCAGCTCTTTCCGAATATATGTGATGAGCAACAACTTTAATTTTGATTTTGGTCAATGCAAATTTTTCAGACGACTAGTTTGAAACCTAAGCGGGAATTCAGCAAGCCTTGTTGGCCGCAGGGATTTAAAAAATATCCTGTTTTCAAATACCTCCCGGATGTTTTTACAAGCGCGATATCACCAAAATTTGCTATAAAAAGTAGTCAAATAAAAAAAGTAAATTATTTTTTGCCTATTTGCTCAGACCTCCTATATTTGCAGTCCCTTTGGAGGAGGTCATATAGATAACCAAAACAGGGAAAACTTTAGCAGAACCGAATATATTGCATACATAGGTTTGACGTATGAAGGTTCTAAAAATAAAAAAAGGGAGTTTAGCTCAGCTGGTTCAGAGCATCTGCCTTACAAGCAGAGGGTCACTGGTTCGAACCCAGTAACTCCCACAAAAAAAAGCCCTTTAGATAAGATCTAAGGGGCTTTTTCTTTGAGGTGAACTTCACCAGCCTCGCTTTTGCTAGTACATTGTTAGTACACTGTTAGTACAGTCAGGTAGCCATAACACGCAAATTATGGTTTTCTTTAAATTGCTTCTTAATGACAAGAGGCCAAAAACAGACAACATTTACCCTGTTGTAGTTAGGGTAACTTACAATCGCAAAAACACAACCTTTAATACTGGCATCAGAGTAAAAAAGGACAAATGGGATAAGAATAGCTATAAGGTAAAGCATAGTGATAGTAATGCTCAGAGTTTAAATAAAACGATATCAGACTATTTTGCCAAAGTTCAAAAAGCAGCTTTAAGGTTAGTTGATGATGGTAATTTCTCATTTGACACCTTAAAAAATGTACTGGAAAATAAAGCTAAGCCAGCAAAAGCAGTCATGCAAGAAAGCACATTCAAAGAGTTCGCTGAAAGGCTTATATCTGACCTCTTAGCCATCAATAAAGCTGGCAATGCAATTATATACAGGACTGCGACAAACAAGCTCTTAGCCTATGCAATTGAACCTAAACTGAAGTTCATTGATATTAATTACAGCTTACTTGAGGGCTTTAAAAATCAGTTAATAAAGGACGGATTAAAGCCAAATTCAATCAGCAATTACTTCCGTACCCTGCGTGCTATTTACAATAAAGCGATTAAAGCGAAGCTAATAGATCGTTCTCATTACCCTTTTCTGGATGTTACTGTAAAAACAGAACGGACAGCTAAAAGAGCCATTACGATAATGGACATGCAGAGAATATATCAAACCAGTTACAAACCAAATACTGGCAAGTGGAACGCCCGTAACTATTTTCTATTAAGTTTTTGCTTAAGGGGTATCTCTTTTACCGATCTAGCATATCTAACTAATGAGAATATCAAAAAC
>CAIPPO010000119.1 GCA_903866915.1 uncultured Mucilaginibacter sp.
ACCAAGATTTTTGCTTCAGGCAACCCCAGGTTATTATCCGAATTAAATTACCCGGAACAGGTGAAGTGGCTAAAAAATGTGCATGATTTTGAAAACATTTTACAAATAAAGTAATAGAGATGCCTGCACTCAAAACGATTAAAAATATCGCTGTTATTGGATCTGGCTTTGCCGGTTTGAGTGCCGCTGCTTACCTGGCTAAAGCAGGATGCAGCGTGGAGGTTTTTGAAAAAAATGAAGATATCGGTGGTCGTGCCCGACAGTTACACACCACCAATGGTTACTTTTTCGATATGGGTCCTAGCTGGTATTGGATGCCTGATGTATTCGAGAAATTTTTTAATGATTTTGGTTATAAGCCAGCTGATTTTTACGACCTGCGACTTTTGGACCCTGAGTACGTGATTGTTTTTGGGAAAGATGATGTGATGGAGGTGCCGGCCAGCGTGCCGGCCTTATTCAGGTTGTTTGAAGGTATTGAAAAAGGCAGCAGTGATGCATTGAAGTTGTTTTTGAAGGAAGCTGCTTTTAAATACCGGGTCGGAATGAATAAGTTGGTTTATAAACCGGGACTTTCGATACGCGAGTTTGCTGATGCGGAGTTAGTGAAGGGGTTGTTTAGGTTACAGGTGTTTACATCGCTCAGCACTCACGTACGGAAGTATTTTAAAGATCCCAGACTGATTGCACTTATGGAGTTTCCGGCGCTTTTTCTGGGTGCTATGCCAGAAGATACGCCGGCATTGTATAGCCTGATGAACCATGCTGGTCTTAAATTAGGTACCTGGTACCCGATGGGGGGCTTCGGTAAAGTGGTGGAAGCAATGAAGGAAGTGGCCGAACGCCAGGGCGTAAAGTTTTACACCGAAGAGCCCGTTACCGGGTTTAATATCAGGCAGCATAAAATAACGGCGGTGCAGACAGCGTTCCGCCAAAAAGAATTTGACGGTGTTATCGGCGCCGCCGACTATCATCATATCGAGCAGCAATTGCTCGAACCACAATATCGTAACTACTCGCCAGGGTATTGGAAAGGACGGGTGATGGCTCCCTCGGCTTTAATATATTATCTTGGAGTAAAAAAGAAAGTGAAAAAGCTGAAGCACCATAACCTGTTTTTTGATGAGGATCTGAAGGTTCATGCGCAGCAAATATATAAACAGCCGCAATGGCCAACAAAGCCACTTTTTTATGTGTGCTGCACTTCTAAAACTGATAGTAAGGTAGCACCGGCAGGGCATGAAAATATTTTTATCCTTATGCCCCTGGCAGTAGGGCTGGAGGATAACGAGGATACAAGGGAAAAATATTTTGAAATGATCATGAACCGCCTTGAGGATTATTGCGGGGAAAACATCAGCAATCACCTCGATTATAAAAAGAGCTATTGTGTTTCGGATTTTAAAAGCGACTATAATTCATTTGGGGGAAATGCCTATGGGTTGGCAAACACATTACGGCAAACGGCAATATTAAAACCTTCGATTCGTAACAAACAGGTTAAGAACTTATTTTATGCGGGTCATCTCACAGTACCCGGGCCCGGTGTTCCGCCAGCTATTATTTCGGGCAATGTTGCAGCAAATCAATTATTAAATTACTTGCACAGCTTATGAAACAGAAATTTGACCGTTTATCGGCCGAGTGCAGCAAAATAGCGACACAACGGTACAGCACCAGTTTCTCGCTTGGGATCAGGTTTTTGGATAAGGAACTGCATCACCCTATTTATGCGATTTATGGCTTTGTTCGGTTTGCTGATGAGATTGTGGATAGTTTTCATGAATATAATAAGCCACTCTTGCTGGCGCAGTTTAAAAAAGACTGTTTTGAAGCTATCGAAAGCGGTATTAGTTTAAATCCCATACTTAATTCATTTCAGCAAGTTGTACGGCAATATAATATCGACCACCAACTCATCTACCTGTTCTTAAAAAGCATGGAGATGGACCTTGAAAAGCACAGTTTTAATCAGGAAAAATATCAGGAATATATTTTAGGTTCGGCTGAAGTAGTCGGGCTGATGTGCCTTTTTGTTTTTACCGGAGGCGATATAAACCGATATTATGAGTTGATGCCAGCAGCAAAGAAATTAGGCTCAGCATTTCAAAAGATCAACTTTTTACGGGACATAGGTGCTGATTACGAAAACCTCAACAGGACCTATTTCCCTAATGTCGACCTGGCTAATTTTACCGAGGATGATAAACGAAAAATTGAGCAGGAAATTGAACTGGAACTGGACGAAGCCCTTGCAGGGATCAGGCTTTTGCCGGATTCCTCGCGTCGCGGGGTGTATCTTGCCTATCAGTATTACCGTCAATTATTCGAGAAAATAAAATTGGCACGTGCGTGTGCTATCTTTTCAAAGCGATTCAGGATATCCAATACCCGGAAGATGGTATTGCTTTGCGATGTCTTCCTCAAACATAAAATGAATATGATATGAAGTTGTTGGCTCTTATCTTTTTGGTGTTTGCAGTAAATCAGGCCACCTTGTCGGTCAAGGAAGTGCGCGAACAGTATTTCCGGTCTGCTGATTCGGGGCCGGAAGCTGCGAAATTTGAGCAAATGCTGGAGCAGGTTAAAGAAAGCGATAGCCCGTCGCTTGTAGCCTATAAAGGAGCAGCAGAGATGTTGAAAGCAAAAACCTCACTTAGTCCGGTCAACAAAATGTCGTGTTTTACTAAGGGAAAGAAACTAATTGAAGGAGCTGTTGCGCGCGACACCTTGAATGTTGAAGCAAGATTTATCAGGTATTCTATCCAGGTCAACCTGCCGGGTTTCCTGGATTATAAAAGAGATATTAAAGCCGACCGGGCATTGGTTGAAACATCATTGGATACCCTGTCAGATACAGCATTCAAAAATAAAATAATAGCTTTTTTTAAAGATCCGAAGGCAAGGATCAGCAAAGCGCCTTAAAAAAATAAAACTGTGGAAAGTGTAATACTGGTTGATGAGCATGATAAGATGCTGGGAACAATGGAAAAGATGGCTGTACACCGCCTGGGTAAACTTCACCGTGCTTTCTCGGTATTTATTTTTAATGGAGCGGGAGAGCTTTTGTTACAGCAAAGGGCTTTTGAAAAATACCATTCGGCAGGGAAATGGAGCAATGCTTGCTGTAGTCACCCTAGGCCCGGTGAGTTTAATGTAGAAGCTGCCAGCCGTCGACTGAAAGAAGAAATGGGCATAGCATGTGAATTGGTACCTGGCTTCAGTTTTGTATACAAGGCTGTATTTGGTGAGCTGACTGAATACGAATTTGACCATGTGTTATTTGGCACGACAGAACAAATTCCTGTTCCCGATCCGCTGGAAGTAGCTGCCTGGCAATACGTGTCGCCAGACGTATTGAAAAAGGAATTGGAGCAAGAGCCTGATAAATTTACAGCGTGGTTTAAAATATGTTTTGACCGGGTAATGCAATACCACTATCAACAACAAGAAAATGATCAAAATCATAGCTGATTTAGCAATCGTCATCTTATCGTTCGTTGCCATGGAAGCTGTGGCCTGGCTGGCCCATAAGTACCTGATGCATGGTTCGTTATGGGGGCTTCACCGCGACCATCATAAAAAAGACGTATATGGCTTTTTTGAGCATAACGATTTTTTCTTCCTCATTTTCGCAACCCCGGGTATTGCCTGCCTGGCCCTCGGAAATTATACGGAGGCAGGATTTTTACTCTATATAGGATTAGGAATCACACTATACGGTTTTTGTTATTTTTTAGTGCATGATATTTTTATTCATCAACGGATAAAAATATTCCGCAACAGCAACAACTGGTACCTTCGGGGCATTCGCCGGGCACACAAAATTCATCATAAGCACCTTGATAAAGAGGATGGAGAATGTTTTGGTATGTTATGGGTGCCGATGAAATATTTCAGGGAGGCTAAAACCGGAAAGCCATGATCAGATATACCTACCTGTTGATCGATCTTTTGAGCCTCCTGGTCCCTCTGGTGTTTTCCTTTCACCCGAAGATACAGCTGTACAAGCATTGGAACGCACTGCTCCCTGCAATACTAATTACTGCGGTGGTTTATTTGCTTTGGGATAGCTTGTTTGTTCATTTAGGTGTTTGGGGCTTTGATCGCAGTTATGTAATCGGCGTTTACATTGGTAATTTGCCGCTGGAAGAGGTGCTGTTTTTTATTTGCATCCCATACTCCTGTGTATTCACTTTCGACTGCCTGACTCGGGTAATTACTGCCGATTATCTTCAAAATAAAATACATTTTATCAACTATGGACTGGTAGCGGTTTTACTGGTTTTTTCAATTGTCTGGTATTCAAAGCCCTACACGGTATCGGCTTTTATTCTGCTGATGGTATTGTTACTTATTGGCAATTATTATAAAGTTACCTGGTTTCCTAAATTCTATGTGATTTATGGCATCTTACTGGTTCCCTTCCTGGTGGTAAACGGATTGTTGACCGGTACCGGACTCGCAAAGCCGGTGGTTTGGTACAGTTCAAAAGGCATTATAGGATTACGGATACTGTCTATACCATTTGAAGACATTTTTTACGGCATGGGCCTTATCCTGATTAATGTCTGGCTCTATTCCTGGATCAGGTCGCGCGAATGGAGTTCAGTTCGCGTCCTCAGTTAAAAATTAAAATCTATATCAATATAAGAAATAGCAAAAATGAAAAATAAAGCACCCGAACACACAGGTATTAATTCATCGGAAGACTTGCTTGAACTGCTTGAACCCGGGAATTACAATTATTCGCCTGTTACGCCGCTGAAGCCCGATGCTTTCGAGATCGATGATGACACCAAGATCGAATTGATTGAAAAGCATTTTTCAGCAATTATGAATATCCTGGGTTTGGATATGAATGACGATAGCCTGAAAGACACTCCTAAGCGTGTTGCCAAAATGTATGTCAAAGAGATATTCAGTGGTCTAAATCCAGCCAATAAACCTGATATAACCCTTTTTGATAACAAATTTGGTTATAACCAAATGCTTGTCGAGCGCAATATCGCAGTAAAAAGTAATTGTGAGCATCATTTTGTTCCTATTATCGGTAAAGCACATGTGGCTTATATCAGTAATGGGAAGGTTATAGGCCTTTCGAAGCTAAATCGCTTGGTACAATATTGTTCTAAAAGGCCACAGGTGCAGGAGCGCCTGACAGTACAGATAGCAGATGAGATTAGTAAAGCATTGGGGACTAACGACGTTGCGGTGATGATCGACGCCTACCATCATTGCGTGTCGTCCCGTGGTGTAAATGATCCCGATAGCTCGACAGTAACGACTGAATACCGGGGCAAATTTTTACTTGCTGAGCAACGTATTGAGTTTTTAAAATTAATAGGTAAATGAGTTTTGCAGGGAAGCAAATATTGGTTGTAGGTGGTAGTTCCGGCATCGGTCTGGCCACTGTGGGGAATTTATCTGCCGGCGGTGCCCAGGTTTATAACTTGTCGCGGAAAGCCGGTGCCAGTATGCCGGCTGGCATTCTGCATCGTAATTATGATCTGCTGGATGAAAACCCAAATATTGAGGGGTTTTTGCCGGATAAATTAGATGGCCTGGTGTATTCTGTTGGTAGCATCAACCTCAAACCCTTCAACAGGGTTTCTGCTGATGACCTGCTAAATGATTTTCGGATCAACGTTGCAGGTGCGGTTAAAATGATACAATTGGCCCTGCCGGCTTTGAAGCGTTCGGGGAATGCATCCGTTGTACTTGTAAGTACAGTTGCAGCCAGCGTTGGGATGAGTTTTCATGCCAGTATCGCTGCCTCAAAAGGCGCCATCAATGGACTCACGCTTTCGCTTGCTGCAGAATTTGCACCGATCAGGATCAGGGTAAATGCCGTGGCACCATCATTGACAGATACTCCATTAGCTGCAGCCTTGTTGAATTCGCCTGAACGCCGTGAGGCATCGGCGGTCCGACACCCGCTTGGACGCGTCGGCACATCTGAAGATATATCTGCTGCTATTTGCTTTCTGCTTTCAGATCAGAGCAGCTGGGTAACAGGGCAAATTATTGGAGTTGATGGTGGTTTGGGGCATCTGCGAAAAAATTAAAAGATAGCCTATGGATTCGACGGACGTCTTGATTGTTGGAGCTGGCATCAGTGGACTTACAGCCGCAAAGCTGTTGCAGGCTACAGGCCGTAAGGTAAAAATAATTGAGGCGGCCGATGATATTGGCGGGCGGGTAAGAACTGATTATATTGACGGCTATCAACTTGACCGGGGTTTTCAGGTATTATTAACAGCCTACCCGGAGGCAAAAGCAATATTGGATTACAATGCACTGGATTTGCGATATTTTGATCCGGGAGCTATCATTTTCAATGAGGATGGCTTTACTGAGGTGAGCGATCCGCTTCGCCAGCCTTCAAAATTGTTGACGACCCTCAGCTCATCAGCCGGATCGCTGGGCGATAAATTAAGGATGCTGCTATTAAAGCAGAAACTAAAAGGAAGTTCAATAACCGAAATTTTTGCTCAGGAGCCTATAAAAACATTGGAATACTTAAAGCAATTTGGCTTTTCAGAAAAGATAGTATCTAATTTTTTCAGACCTTTTTTTGGCGGTGTTTTCCTCGAGGATGAGCTAAGTACACCCTCGACCATGTTTGCGTACCTGTTTAAAATGTTTGGCCAAGGCGGAACCGTTCTGCCTGCGCGGGGGATGGGGATGATTTCGAAGCAATTGGCTTCATCGCTTGACAAAAATGATTTCCTGTTAAATCAAAAGGTGCAGGAAATTACCGGAAATGCCGTAATAACAGACCGTGGAGCAAAATATAAAGCGAATAAAATATTACTTGCAACGGACGAGCCATCATTACCAATGCCATTCAATAGGCCTGCTGTGAAAGGTTTGCCCGTAGCCAATTTGTATTTTGTTGCCGATAAGCCTCCGTTGAAATCGCCCATGGTATTGCTAAATGCTTCGGGCAATAAATTGGTAAACAACGTAGTGGTGCTCAATAACATTTCACCCTATTACGCACCAATTGGCAAAAATCTGATTTCGGTGTCGGTGCTTGGTGATGTTCAGCAGCAGGCTCCTCATCTATTGGCAGGCAAGGCGATTGATGAGCTCAAACATTGGTTTTCGGATGCCCCGAACTGGCAATATTTCAGATCGTATTATATACCCTATGCGCTACCAAAAAATAAGATTTATGATGATAATACTCAAGTAAGTAATATCCGCTTGTCCGAGCATGTTTATCGTTGCGGCGATTATTTATTAAATGGTTCAATTAATGCTGCCATTAAATCGGGGCGATTGGCGGCTGAAGCTATTATTTCGGCGTAAAAAGAGCAAATCATATGGAAACTCAGAAAGTTGTATTAGTAACCGGAGTCAGTCGTGCAGAAGGGCTGGGCTTCGAGACCGCCAGGCAATTGGGAAGTGCTGGCTTTAAAGTGATTATTTCGGCTCGTGATTTAGTGAAGGCAGTGAGGCTGTCGACATTGCTTCAAAATGAAAATCTGGATGTAGTGCCTCTTGAATTAGATATTTTAAGTGATTTGAGCGTGCAGAACGGTGCCTGGGAGATTGAGAACCGTTTTGCTCAACTGGATGTACTGGTAAATAATGCCGGTGGGTTTTATGATGAGGGCGGTACAGCTTTAACCCAAACGTTCGATTATACACAGGAAGCGCTCGAAACAAATTTATTTGGTACCTGGCGTGTTATAAAAGCATTTGTTCCTTTACTTGAAAAAAGTAACAGCGGGGTGATCGTCAATGTTTCAAGCGGAGCGGGTTCATTTAAGGATCCTGATTTTGGGCTGGTGGCCATGACAGATGTAACTGCTTACGGTATCAGTAAACTGGCGCTTAATGGCTTAACTGTAAAGCTGGCAAATGAACTTAAAACCAAAGGGATATTGGTCAATGCTGTTTGTCCCGGTTTTACTGCAACCTACGCTGGCACGGAAGCCTGGGGTGCACGGCCGGTGGAAGATGGTGCCAAAGGCATAGTTTGGGCCGCAACTTTACCGAAAAATGGGCCAACAGGAGGCTTTTTCAGGGATGGTAAACCTATTGAATGGTAATGACAGCATAGTAACCCGGCAAGAGGCAAGCCAGCCGCTTATCCTAACGCTGGACATAGAAACGGAGGCACATAATTATTTTGATGACCTCCGTAAAGCATATTTCCCACCGGAACGAAATTTCATTGATGCTCACCTGACCTTATTTCACGCGCTGCCTGATAACCCGTTTGTATATGATTTTCTCTGCATCATTTCAAAAAGTCAGCCGACATTTTCATTGAACGCTTCAGGGATTGTATCAATCGGCAACGGTACTGCAATCAAGATAGAAGCTCCGATTTTGAAAGCATTTCATGCACAACTCCAGGTGAAATTCTATGATTTGCTGACGCCCCAGGATCGGCAAAAAATATGGCCGCACATTACCGTGCAAAATAAGGTAGAAGCCGGCCAGGCAAAGGCGCTTCAAAAAGTACTGTCTCAGGATTTCGTTTCCTTTTCATTTACCGCCCGGGGCCTGAAATTGTGGCGGTATTGCGGCGGTCCATGGGAATTCGTAAGGTATTTCGCTTTCCAATAATAGCACTCATTAATTTCCTGTCCCGATATAATAACCTGTAAACTTTGAATAAATCGGGGCTTAAACATCCATTTTCTGCTTTCTAAAATGCAGCTCAATTTCTACACTATATATCAAATAAACACATGACATTTTAAGGTCGATACCAATACTGGTTTTTGGTGCATCAATATTTTTATCGGCTTTAATTCTATAAAAAATAATTATGGATAACATAAAAAACATAAATAAAAATTTATTGAAAACAGCGATTATGTTTGTTGCGCAAAACAAAATCATATGAAAAGAATAACAATAGCAAAGGGCGATGGCATCGGACCCGAAATTATGGATGCCACTTTAAAGGTCATATTAGCCGCTGGAGCAAGGATCGAAGTTGACGAGATTGCTGTTGGAGAGCAGGTTTATCTGTCGGGAAATACCTCAGGTATAGCAAAAGAATCATGGGATATTATCCGCAGCAATCAGGTTTTTCTTAAAGCACCGATCACAACTCCCCAGGGTGGAGGTTACAAAAGCTTGAATGTTACGACACGGAAGATGCTTGGACTTTATGCCAACGTGCGCCCGTGCAGCAGTTTACATCCTTATGTCGAGACAAAGCATCCGCTGCTCGACCTGGTTATTATTAGGGAAAATGAGGAAGATCTGTATGCAGGGATAGAACACCAGCAAACCGACGAGGTGGTTCAATGCCTGAAACTGATCAGTCGGCCTGGCTGCGAAAAAATCATCAGGTATGCCTTTGAATATGCCAAAAGCCAGGGCAGGAAGAAAGTAACCTGCTTTACTAAAGACAATATCATGAAGCAGACTGACGGTTTATTCCATGCTATTTTCGACGAGATAGGCGCTGAATATCCCGAATTTGAAAAAGAGCATTGGATCGTTGACATCGGTGCAGCGAAACTGGCGGACACACCTGAACTATTCGATGTTATTGTAACCCTGAATCTTTATGGTGATGTGCTTTCGGATGTTGCTGCACAGATCGCTGGGTCGGTCGGTCTGGCTGGCTCGGCAAATATTGGTGAAGAATTTGCCATGTTTGAAGCTATTCATGGCTCGGCACCGAGAAGGGCTGGGCAAAATGTTGCTAATCCTTCGGGATTGTTACAGGGCGCGGTGATGATGCTTAATCATATTGGCCAGCATGATGTAGCTGAAAAAGTGCACAATGCCTGGTTGAAAACACTTGAGGATGGGATACATACTTATGATATCTACAAAGTTGGCATCAGCAGGCAAAAAGTCGGCACGAGTGAATTTGCGGATGCTATCATAGAACGCCTTGGGCAGCAGCCAAAAAGTTTGAAAGTAGCGGATTATAGTCAGGCTCAACCAATTCAGTTAATTCCTTACAAAAAAAGAGCTCCGGGTCTTAAAGAGTTGCAGGGAGTCGACCTGTTTGTACACTGGTCGGGCACGGATGCCAATGAATTGGGTGAAAGTGTAAAGCAGATTGGCACTGCTAACCTGAAGCTAAGTATGATCACTAACAGGGGAATTAAAGTTTGGCCCGAAGGCTTCAAGGAAACTTTTTGTACAGATCACTGGCGCTGCCGCTTTTATTCATCCGAAGGTCGCCAGGCTACGAAACAGGAATTGATTGCCTTGCAGCAGCAGGCTCTTGATAAGGGAATAGATGTTATCAAAACCGAACAGTTATACAAATTTGATGGGAAGCCGGCATATTCATTAGGGCAGGGCCAATAAAAAAATCACGAAAATGAACGTAAAGCTTATACAGGGGAGTTATACCCCTCAGGAAACAGTAGAATTATTGCATCATCTGATCCATGTTAAGATCAGATTTAACGAAGACAAAATTAGTCAGTCCTGCAGTGAAGAAGATATAAAAATGCGCGAGGAAAGGATCAAGGTATTGCAGCACGAATTGGCAGCTGTAAAGCAAAGGTTAAAAAACAGAATTGACCGGGTTGAGCTAACGTCGACCATAGAAATAAATTAAACAGATATACCTGGCGGGAGGAATACTGGTGCCAATTATTTAACACTGAGCAACCAGGCATGGGCTCGGATATTTTCAGGCCCGTGCCTGGGTAGCGCTAAAAAGTATCAGCGGGATATAGTTTCCATTCGGGAACCTGAAATTGATACTTTAATAAAGGTTCCAGGCAAACACTTTCAACTAATTTCCAATTTTGCAGTTCATCAATAAATTGAGGTATCGGGTAGCCGCCCAGTGAAGCCATCAAAGGGTAAAAAGTGCCTTTTTCTGGGTGGTCCGGTGCGCAGGCATTGATGGTATAGCCGAAAATTTCTTTTGTTATGATATCTTCTGTTATACCCACGGCATCTGATTGGTAAATCATATTAACAGGTGCCCGGCCATTAGGGACTTCGGTTTTGCCCGCAAAAAAGCGCCCGGGATGCCTGCCAGGCCCTACCAGCCCACCAAAGCGTATGATCGTTGTTTTAAACTCCTCGTGCCCGGTTAACAGTCGTTCGGCTTCCAGTAAAATTTGCCCCGAAGCAGAATCGGGGAGCGGTTCATCAAGTTCGTTTACGGCTTTGTTTCGGTCGCCGTAAACGCCTGTTGAACTGATATAGATAATTTTTTTTACCCGGTATTTTATTAGATTATCGATCACTTCGGTAATTTTAAGCAAGTAACTTTCTCCTTCCCCTGATCGGGTACGAGGCGGTATACAGATCACAATAATATCGCAGGAAAAGAAATCTGGCGGAGCTTGCTGGTTTTCATCGCCCAATTTCAGACAATAGGGGATAACCCCGATCCGCTGTAAAGGTTCGAACTTATCGACAGTAGTAACTGAGCCTTTAACGCTGATGCCGTTGTTGATCAAAGCCAATGCGAGCGCCTTCCCATACCAGCCGCATCCTATTATACTTACAACCATTTCAAAAGTTCATTAAAAGGTTCCGGGATGGAATAATGATTCGGGTTTTTGACTGCCGGCAAATGCTTTATTTTCATGAAAATTGATAGCCGGCAAATGATACCATTGCCTGAGTAACACATATTCAGCTTTTGGTAGTTGCACTAGCAGGGGCTTCTTTTTGGCATTTATCCAGTGTAAAACCCTTAAAATATCGTACTCTTTCATTGCTGTACAGCCAACTGTGCCTACGTGTTCATTCTCCCAGATATGCAAAAAAATACAAGATCCGTCGCCCGGTACCGCTGGATTTGAATTGTGGTTTATGAACAGGCCCCATTGATAATAGTTGTCCTTGCGGTGCATGTATTCGAAGCTGTTGTAATCTGTAGTTGCCACGTTATTAGTGACCAGGGTGTTATATCGGGTTGAATGACCGTCATCAACGCAAATCAAAGTATCAGCAGCTTTAATATACCGGTTTTTGATCCAAAATGCATCTTTTTTATCGGCATAGCCAAAGGCAGTACCTATGGTAAAGATACCGGCAGGAGACTTTTTATCCCCTTCTTTCTTCACCGGGCCCGACAGAAAAGGAAGCGATACAACACCATCCCCAATCCCCAGTCCTGTGCTTCCCACAACCACAGCGTTACTAAACTTTAATCGCCAATGGCGATGTTGTTTCGTGTAACAGTAGAGCGTGCCACGCAGACTGTCCCATCCATCGGTAATTACTACCAAAAGTTGGCCTGTATGCAAGTTTTTAAGTGCTTTTTTATCGCGGTTTTGTCCCTGGGTTGCTACTCCGCAACACAAAATAAATATCAATGCAGGCCCAAAAAATAAGCGATTTACCCTATTTTGCATAGAGCAATATCGCTTATTATTTCAATATCTGGATGGGCGAATTTTAAAATTTCCGTTGCTGCTACGGGATTGTCAAAAACAACCCAGGTCATTGTTGATACCCGACCGGATGTTGCAGGTTATAACCCGTAAATTCCTGGTAAGCTTTAGCGAAGGCCAGTAATGTTGCTTCACCAAAGTGTTTGCCGATAAAACTGATGCTGGCAGGCAAATGGGTAGCCAAAATGCCATTAGGTAAAGTGATAGAAGGATTGCCAGTTAAATTGGTGATGGCCAATTGATCGCCTGTTTCTGGTGGGGCTATAATGATGTCGTATTTGTCAATAAAAGGATCGATCTGCTTTATGATCTGGTAGCGTGCCCTGCAGGCATTCAGGTATTCAACCGCCGGAACAAAGCGGGCGGTTCTGAAGGTATTCGGCCAGCGATCTTTGTTTTGCTGCACCATCTGGTCGTCGCCATTTGAACGCGTCAGGGGGTCAAATGCGGTCGCCGATTCAGCGCCAATAATCAGCGATAATATTTCGTCGCCATGCAGGTTATCCGGAAATGTGATTCCGGTAAGTATTGCGCCCATTTTTTTCAGTGTTGCAAGTGTCTTTTTCTCTGTGCTGTTTTCTGGCAGTGTATCGATATAATTTTTGATGTAGGCGATCTTTAATTTTTTAATATCCACGTGTCCGGTGTAATTGAAAGCAAAGTCGATAGAAGATGCATCTTTTTTATCAGCTCCATGGATATAATAGAAAATAATAGCGTCTTCTTCTGCCGAACGGGAGATCGGCCCGATTTTATCCGAGGTCCAGGCCAGCACCATTGCACCGCTTCGGGCAACGCTGCCATATGTAGGTCTTAAACCTGTAACGCCGCAGCGCATTGCCGGATCAACAATAGAGCCGTAAGTCTCTGTCCCAATTGCAAATGGCACCAGTCCGGCCGCTGTGGCCGATGAAGAGCCGGCAGACGAACCGCCTGAACCTTTGCTGGTATCCCATGGATTACGGGTTAAACCACCGAACCAGACATCATCTTCAGCCAGTTCGCCCAAAGAGAGTTTGGCAACCAATACGGCGCCCGCGTCTTCCAGCTTTGTGGCAACAAATGCTGTTTCGTCAACTACCTGGTTGCGGTAGGGTGGGGTGCCCCAGGTAGTATGAGTGCCTTTTACAGCAAAAAGATCCTTAATGCCATAAGGGATACCTTGTAACGGACTGCGGTAAATACCTTTAGCGAGATCGGCATCCGCTTTTTTAGCTTGTTTGATAGCGATGGTATCGGTTAATTCGATTACGCAGTGCAATACCGGGCTGTATTTTTTTAAACGATCCAGGTAAAACTGTGTTAGCCGCAGCGAACTTATTTTTTTGCTTTTAATCAGCGAAGCTAACTTGGGTATGCTGTAAAAAGCCAGGTCATTTATGTTTGCCGGCAGGTTTACATTTGCAGGTATATTAAAATGAACCGGCAACTGTTTTTTAGGAACAACCTGGTTTGGCAATAGCACATTGAAATATAGCGGCAGAGGTGCATCATTCTTTAAATTCAGGGAATGAAAATAGGCGTAAGTTTTTGTGTTCTTTGCCAGGCCATCTAATGTGGAATCGCGTTTTGCATCTGTAAAATGCAGATCGTATAGTTTTTCTGCTGATGAAACCTGGTCGCGGGTTACCGCCCCCTGTGCCCAGACCTTGTTTATACCGGACAAAACAAGCAAAGCCATAATGAGTATTTTTTTATTCATATCAAATTTGTAATTCAACTAAAATACATCATTTTACGGTAGGGCAATTGCAGCTTGTACCGGTTTTTGATCAGGAAAGTGTAATAATTATTTGCCCGAGGAAGCCCTGATGAATTTCAATGTTTCATCGGCGTGTTCCTGCCCGGCCAGGAAGGCTTCGTGGGTGTAAACGATTTTACCTTTCAGGTCAACCACAAAGGTTTTACGCCCGGGTAAAAACAGTTTGCCTTTAATGTCAAACATATCATATACTTTATTTCCCGGATCGCTCAATAAGGTAAAAGGCAGCTTATGATGTTGCTGGAATGCTTTGTGACTGGCAACCGAACCATCGTTTATGCCGATTATTTTTGCGCCTGTTTTGATAAATTGGTCATAACTGTCACGGAATGCGCAGGCTTCTTTGGTACAAACCATGCTTTCATCCTTCGGATAAAAATAGATTACCAAAATCTCCTTACCTACAAAGTCCGTACTATTAAAAATATTGCCGTCCTGGTCCTTTAAAGTAAAAGCAGGTAATGCATCGCCTTCTTTTAAAGGTCTTTTCGGGTTTTGCCCAACGGCTTTTGTCTGTACCATGGATGTTAGGATTGCTAAATAGAATAAGATTAAAAAAGGCCGAAGTTTCATTGCACTTTAATTAAATAGGCGGGATATGTGAAACTAGTAAGTCAAAACCACATGAGGCTTATAGGTATCAGTTTTGACAGTCGCCTTCAATTCATGTAAAATACTATACAAGCCAAAATTGGTTCGATTGATATAGATAAAGTGTTTGACGCCCCGGGGCTGTTTAAACTCAGGCATTTTGGCTATTTTTTCGCCAAAACCATACAAGTCATCAAAGAATGCTGTCTCGCTAAAATCAAAATGATCAGTAATATACGGCTTGGCAAATAGTTCTATCATTTGTCTGTACATGCCATAGTAAAACGCAATCTGCTCGGGCGTGTCATTTGGATGGATCATATCCAGTTGGCGGAAGGCTTTGATTGTTTCTTCTTTGTTTTCGAGTAAATCAGCGGAAATAAGCGAAAAGAATGGGTAATAAAAATCCTCGGGCATTTCTTTTACGCAGCCAAAATCAATTACACCCAGTTTGCCTTCTGCAGTTATCAGGAAATTACCCGGGTGCGGGTCGGCATGCACGGCACGAAGCTCGTGCTGCTGAAAATTGTAGAAATCCCATAGCGCCTGCCCTATCTGGTTGCGCAGCTCCTGTGATGGATCGGTTTGCAAAAATTCACGCAGGTGTTTGCCTTCCAGCCAATCCATGGTAATGATGCGTTTGCTGGAAAGTTCCGGATAATATTGGGGAAATACTACATTATTCAGATCAGCACATGCTTCAGAAAAACTGATCGAGCGACGCACTTCCAATTCGTAGTCGGTTTCTTCCAACAAGCGCTCCTCAACTTCATTCATATAAATATTCAGCTCTTTGCCGCTGATACCCATGATACGAAAAGCGAAAGGCTTAACCATTTTCAGGTCGGATGAGATCGAATTGCCAACGCCCGGATATTGGATCTTGATCGCTAATTTTTTGCCATTCAATTCTGCCCGGTGAACCTGACCAATTGAAGCAGCATTGGATGATTTCGGCTCAAATTTGTCAAATATTTTATCCGGCGATTTGCCGAAGTATTTTTTAAAAGTTTGTACGATCAAGGGCCCGGAAAGGGGAGGAGCGTTATATTGAGATTGAGAAAATTTATCGACATAAGCCTGAGGCAGCAGATTTTTGTCCATACTTAACATTTGCGCTACTTTCAGCGCGCTGCCTTTTAGTTCGCTTAGAGACTGATAAATATCTGTAGCGTTGTCTTCGTTCAACTCTGATCTATCCATTTCGGGATTGAAGAGTTTTTTCGAATAATGTTTGAGGTAATTCCCGCCAACTTTGAGGCCTGTTTTTACAAATTTGCCCGATCGTTGTACTTTACTGGTTGGTATGCTATTTTGTTCTTTAGCCGTTTGCTCACTCATCTAACTTCCTGCTTTATTATTATTTCTAATTAAAATCCGCCAAATCCAGCGGGTTCTTTAAAACCGGCATTTTTTGCCAGGAACTTACCGTATTCGAACAGGTTGTCGATGGGTGATCGCTGAAAAAGATCGAACGTAACATTTAAGCCTTTTTCTATGGCCTCGTCGGTTTTTTCGAAGCCTGCAGAATCATCATGTATCCAGAAATTGAGTACGAAAGCGAATTGCATCCAAAGCGCGTCTTTATAGCGTTTCGAGAAAAATTTACGATCAGAAAGTTCACCGGTGTCCAGCCCGTCATTTAAAATGCTGGTGCTGAAAGCCTCAAACTCTTCTTTTAATCCCTGGAAAATCCGGGGGGTTGAAAGACCTTTCGGTAAATGCTTCATACTGTAAACCGCAAAACTGCGGCTACCTTTCAGCAGTTCGAAAAAGCTATAAAAAAAGGATAAACCTTTTTCGCGTGCTGTGTAGCCTGCCCAAACGTCCTGCCCCTGGATTTCGGCGATGGTAGTTTTCGCCAGGTCGGTCCAGATACTTTGTTCCAAGGCATCGAAAGAGCCGAAATGATTGTAAAATTCAGCTTCTGTCAGCTTGTGTTTTTTTGCAAAAACATAAACCGATTTTGGCTGAGCCCCTTCTGTAAGAACATAGTCAATATATGCTTTTTTAATGCTTTCTGTTGTTGCCATAATGCCGACAGGTTGTAAATAACAAGGTAAAATTAAAGCTTAAACGTTTAGCAAATGTCATGCTTGTTTAATTAAACGAAAGCCTATTGGTTATATACGAAGGAGTTTATAGGTTGGATTGCAACAAAACGATAAAAGTGATTTGAAATTGGGCAAAATGTTGACTCTGGTTTTTAAATTTAAGCAGCTGTGGAGGTTAATTGCTTAAATCATTATGCGATAAACGCCAAAGCCAAACTTTCGCCTTTCTTAAAGATGGGAGTAAAGTTATTCGTCAAATAGCTCAATCAATACCCTTAAATGTTCCAGATGCTTATAATAGGTAACTTTCATCATCCAACGGGTGAAATAAAACAAAGCCGGTGTTATGATAATTATAAAGCCTAATAAAATTGCCCATACGCTTGGTTTGTGCATTAAACGATTCATTTTCTCAATTCCGGCAGTGCTCAAACCCAGAATAGCACCACCCAAAATACTTATCGGATATAAAAAAAGAGCATTACGTTCCTGCGCTTTGCACCATCGGGTAATACTGCTATAATGCCGCTCCAATTCTGCTTTTAACGAATTGCCCGCAATTACGTCGGGACTGATTTGCTGATAGAATTTTAAGCTATGTATAAAACTATAAACGCAATAACCAGCAAGAACGAGCAGACTTATCCGGGTAAAGATGGGTTGAAATATAAAAAATGCTGAAATATACAGGACCAGTAAGATTGCGATCCAAAACATGCCGGTTTGTAGCGACTTTTTTATTTTCATCAGGGGGGATCGTGTTTTACTGCTGGCAATATTGCCGGGTGTCGCGAAGTCGATTTTTGCTTCACTTTCTTCCACTGTGCTCATGTTTTTCCAGAGTGATTCGGGTTGTATATTCATGCTTTCTTTAATATTTCGGTTAGTCTTTGTTTGGCGCGGAAAACTTTAACTCCTACGAGATTTGAAGAGATACCAATAATGTCGGCTATTTCTTTATTGTCGTAACCTTCCAATGACAATGATATTATTGCTTTTTCGGCGTCGTTTAGCTGCTTAATGGCGTTATAAAGTAATTCCGTATTGTCCTTAGTTTCAAATGGTGAGGATGTTGCATTCAACGACTCAAGATTTTCACGGTATTCTATAGCAGTTGTACGCCGCCGCATCGTTAAAATAGTATTCAGGGATAAACGATATAACCAGGTGCTGAATTTTGATTCGCCTTTGAATCGTGGATAGCCTTTCCAGGCCTGCAAAATAATTTCCTGTTGCAAGTCTTTTTTGTCGTCGGCATCGCGTGCGTAAATATTAACCAGCTTAAAAATGATGCGCTGGTGGGTTTTTAATTGTGCAAGGAAATCCTTCTCGCTCAAGCTCGTCTATTTAAATAATAGTTCTGTTACAAGATATGAAATCCGCACTAAAAAATTACGCAGACTACAAGTACTAATACTAAAGTAATATGTACGCCAAGCCATAATTTCTGATATATCGAGCGTGATTCCCATCTAACTTCCTGGTCAAAGGGGTCGAAACAAAGTGCGATCAGAAAGTAAGTAATAGCGTCTGAAAGATCATGCTTCAAAACCACATGCAAAATGCCGGCAATAATCAACGCAACATATAAAATGCGGCTGAAGCGATTTGAATTGTTAAAAGTGTTTGAGATTTCCATGATTAATTTTCTTTTGCACTATCAGTGGCACGAGAAAAGAAAATATTACAGGGAGGATAAAATATTTTTTAATAATTACCTCTAATCGATCATTAAGCGTAAATCAATAGCGTTTGGTACTTAAAACCCGATGGGCCCGGTTTTTTTTACCCAGCATACATTATCGTTTACTGATCTTATTCCCGCTGATTTGCTTTTGCATACTGCATTTAAATCTCAGCGTTGAGGTTAAGGCTGTTTTGCTGTGTTTGGTAGCACGCCCCTGCACCCGCTGCCGCCACATCTTGAAACTTGATGCCTTCATTTCTTTGCGCATCAATTCAATTACCTGTTGTTCGCTTATACCAAACTGTAATTTAATAGCATCAAAGGGCGTGCGGTCTTCCCAGGCCATCTCGATGATCCGGTCGGTATCTATTACATCAAATGCCCGGTTCTTATCTGCCATATCTGAGTTGATTAATTTATCCGGATCAGCTTGTGAATCAGTATTTTCCATTGGTTATTAAATTTGAAAACTATACTACTTCAATAGGGCTGTAAGTTTATTTTCCAGCTCTTTACCCCGGAGGTTTTTGGCAATGATTCTACCATTCTGATCCAGCAGGAAACTATTCGGGACGGCGGTAATAGTATACAATGCCGCAGTTGGACCGCCATAGCCGTTCAGATCGCAGACATTTTGCCAGATATATCCATCCTGGCGAATAGCGTTCTTCCACAACGTTGTGTTCTTATCAATGGAGACACTTATAATAGTAAATCCCTTTTCCTTATATTGATTATAAAGCCTTACTAATGTGGGGCTTTCTTCGCGGCAGGGAGCGCACCAGGAGGCCCAAAAATCAACCAGTGTGTATTTGCCCTGAATATTATGAAAGTTGATTTTTTTACCTGCTGTATCCGTTGAAACAAACCCCGGTGCTATAGCACCGATAGCTATCCGTTTGGTAGCATTAACTCTATCGATCAATTGGCGTGTAAGGTCGTATTTGGGATATTTTTGCTGATAAATGGCAACCATTTGATTCATAAGAGTGGTATCTGTTTCCGAATTCCACCGAATGCTATGATGTACTGCGGCAAGCGAGTTGATGAAAAAAGGCTGTTGCACCCATTTTGCCAGTTCCGCTTTATAATTTTGCGAAGCTTTCTCATGCGCTACATTCCAGTATTCGATCTTTTCTTTGTTGCCGCTTTTAACCGCTGATTCCGAAGAATCATAGGTGCGTCGCAAGTACTTATTAAATACTTTTTTCCGGTTCGCTTCATAATCAATCAAATATTGTGTTTCCAGTGAGCCGGTAACCTTGATCTGATATTTGCCGATTTCCAGGTGAATTTTGTCGCCCGGCTTAGCCAGAACCTGGACAAGACTCGAATTTTCTGTCCCGAGGTCGTAAATTTCAGGCTGCGATTGTTTAATTGTTATGGAAAATGTCCTGTTTTGGCCAATTTTTACTTCCTGTACAACTTTGTCATCACGAGTTTCATAATTAAACCGAGTAAGCTTGAGCGATTTTCCAATAAGTTCCTTCGAAAGGTGACCAGTAATTATAGCTGTTTGGGCTGAAACCACTGGTATTGACAGGAGGAAAACCAGACTTAGAGCAACAAAACGATCTATTTTAGTTTTGGAAATCGGATGGGCTTTCATTCGGAAAACATTAATACTAATTATCATGCTTCCAAAAGTAAGAATCACGCAGCCCATTAATTTCCTGATCTACTTTCAGAACTGTAATTATTACTCCTTAACGACAATTATTTGTTTTCAATTCAAATCAGTATCGCGAACTATTGCCAAATTCTATAAGATTGTAATTTAGCGAAAAACTAAATTGACAATAAAAAACAATCAATCGGATGAAAACTTTGCTCGAATTTAACGATTCACTGAAATTAGAAAAACCTGCAGTGGGACTATCCGTGCAATTAAAAAGTCTTTGGTACGATGGGAAAGGAGACTGGCATCAGGCCCACGCCCTGGTTGATCAACTTGCAGATCAGCAATCTGCCTGGGTTCATGCCTATTTGCATCGGAAAGAAGGTGATATCTGGAATGCCGATTATTGGTATAGCAAAGCCGGGCGAAAGCGACCGAAATTGTCACTGATCGAAGAATGGGCGCAGTTGGTACAGCATTTCTCGAATGAATGATCAAGTAGCGCCTCTCAATTCGTTGCTTTCAGGATTGGTATCGGGGGCTCTATAAGCCAGGGTTGTACTTCAAATATTGGAGTTTGCACCGATTCGATCGAAAAGGCAAATTTTTCGGTTGATAGTTAAATCAAACTATAAATCGATTTTTAGGTATTAAAGTTGTATGCTTACTTAGGTTAATCCCAATCGACATGATACGCTCAAAAACTTTTAAACAAATAATAACTGGAACTACTCTTTTAATGCTGGCTGTAAACGGTATGGCGCAGACTGGGGATCCGGTAGAAACAAAAAAGGCCAATAGTAATTACAAGCCCGCCTTTGCAGGTCAAACGCGAATAGGCAGCGTTAAAACCAAAACCCCCTATTCTGTTACAGTTATCAGTACGGAACTGAAAGGCCCATGGGGTTTGCATGTTTTGCCCGATGGCCGTTTGCTTATCAGCAGCAAGCCGGGTACAATGCAAATACTGACAACCGATGGTAAAATTGTTAAAACTATTACCGGTTTTCCGCCAGTACAGTATGCTGGTCAGGGAGGATTGCTTGATGTAAACATCGATCCTAAGTTTACAACTAACCGGATGGTATACTGGACTTTTGCTGAGCCGGGTGATGGCGCAACATTGGCGGTAGCTAAAGGAAAGCTATCGGCCGATGAAACACAATTGGAAAATGTTAAAGTAATTTGGGAAGCCAGTCCGCGATATAAAGGAGAAGGCCAATTTGGTTCACGTTTAGTATTTGATAAGCAAGGCAATCTTTTTGTCTCTTCAGGAGACCGCCAGGCAAATAATATTCGCGTAAAAGCCCAGGACCTGTCTACAACCACCGGTAAGATTATACATATCACAACGGATGGCAAGCCAGTTGCCGGCAACCCCTTTATTGGAAAAAAAGGAGCGAAACCTGAGATTTACGCTTATGGTTTCCGCAATCAGGACGGACTTGCTATCAACCCTGTTACCGGCGGACTATGGGAAGTAGAGTTTGGTCCTCGCGGCGGTGATGAAGTAAATTTGATTAAACCGGGTGGTAATTATGGCTGGCCTTTTGTTACCTATGGTATTGAATATAGCGGCGATAAGGTTTATGATGGCATTCAACAAAAAAAGGGAACGATTCAGCCTGTTTACTATTGGGATCCGGTGATATCGCCCGGTTGCATGATGTTCTATACCGGTAATATTACTGAATGGAAGAACAATATGTTTATTGGGGGCTTAAGCGGCCAACACATTGCCCGATTGATGATAAAAAATAATAAAGTTGTGGGCGAAGAACGGTTGCTTGAGGATAAGAACGAGCGTTGGAGATGCATAGCTACAGGAAAAGATGGCGAAATATATGCAGCGACAGACGCTGGAAAATTATATAAGATTGCGAAGCAATGATATCGATAAGGTAAAAATTAAGGTTCCATTTTAGAGCCGGCAGCCAACTTTGGAACACTGGTCGTGATTAAAATAGCCTGTGGTGAAATATCTGAAATTGACGATGAGATCGACGCGTTGCGTGTGCTGCAGTCGATGTTGCATAAATGCTGTCCTGAGATAAATTCAATTATCAGGTTTAACGATTCGGCCCTGGCTCTTAATAGTTTCCTTATCTCGATATCGGCTTGCTTTTCCTGGATGTCGATATGCCGGGCTTGAGTAGGTTTGAATTATTGCAAAAATCAACACCGGTAAAGTTCAGCGTGATTTAAAAAAAACTACTATTTTTTGTGGTATATTTAACTAAATAATTCGGTAGTTTTCGAAGTGAAATTATTTTGCCGTTGCTGTATATATGCGTTTATCTGCACTAAAAGTTTTATCACCGCTTTACCTGGGTGTTATTATTATTTGTATGTGTCCAAAAAGTTGGGCTGTACCCGCCGAAACGGAGCGGGGCAACCATGCTTTGCGCGGCGACACAGCGATGTTCACATTATTGATCAAACAGTCAGAATCATTTACACTTGCTAATCCGGACAGCAGCATCAATTTCGCGCGACAAGCATTAAGCCTCGCCCAAACATTACACCGGCCACAATATGAAATTAAAGCGCTTCATGCTTTGGGAACAGGATATTGGGGTAAGGATGATTTTGAGCACGCTTATGAATGCTACAATAAAGCCAGGGATCTGGCGGCACAAATACAAGACTACAAAAAAGTAATAGAAGAAACCAACGGTATGGGGGTTTGCTTTTTAGCTGCGGGAGATACGAAAAACGCACTTAATTTGTATAAAAGTGCGCTCGCCATAGCCGAAAGAAACAAATTTAGCCTGGGAATTTATGAATCACTGCGACGGGTCGCCAATGCGTATCGTTTGTTAGATCAACCCGGGCCGGCCTTAGAAGCGGCTAAACGCCTGGCCAATTTGACTGAGGGACTCAAAGATCTCAAGACTAAGGCCCAGGGTTATAAGTGGCTTGGAATTATTAATGCAGAAGAAAGTGATTACAAAAATGCAACGGTTTACTTCGAAAAATCAAAGCAGTTAAGCTGGCAAATCCAGGATATTCAAAATTATGCAGAAACACTGCATAGAATATCGGATATGAAACTGCAGCAAAAAAATTATAACGATGCGATTAAGGTTTGTTTTCATGGTATATCCGTTTTAAAAAACTTACAACTTAAAACTAAAGCCCATTATGTTTTCCTACCTTTTGTAATCGGGCAATTTTACGGACAAATTGGTCGTTGCTATTTTTGGGAAGATTCATTGTTATCAAGAACGGGCCGAATTTCAAGTGAGGCAGGGCGTGCATTACTGTTAAATGCAAGGGCATCCAAAAGAAATGCGGAAAATTATTTCAGAGCAAGCAATCAACCTAGAGAGCTATTGTATGCAATTAGTGATCTGGTTAAGATCGAAAAGATTCTTGGCAATTATAAACAGGCTGTTCGGTATGAGGACACTTTAGCGGTTTTGCGCGTAAAATATGTGATAAATAGCCGCGGCGACCTTGCCAAAAGTCATTTGAAGAGCAATTTTATGCGGCAACGCGACTCTGCCGAATACGCTGCAAAGGCAGAAAAGTTGCGTCTGACCCGGGAAAAGGTCGATGCAAGCAATCGGGCCCGCTTCCTTGTTCTTTATATCGTTATTGTTATCATCCTGGCTCTTTTTGCCGTTTCGTTCTTGTTTTATCGCAGCCGCGTCCAGCGCATGAAGTTCGAAAATAACCTTGCACGCGAAAAATTGGACCGCCAGTTAAAAGAAATATTATTTGAAAATCAGATCAACGATTTGAACCTTGCTTCGCTTAAAGCACAAATGAATCCTCATTTTATCTTTAATTGCCTTAATTCTATCAAAATGTACCTCGAGAATAATAGGGCAGAAGAAGCATCTGACTATATTTCAAAGTTTTCACGTTTGATTCGTACAACGCTTGATATTGCCCGGTCTGAAAAAATTACCCTGGCAAACGAACTTGAGTTAATAGAGCTTTACTTAAAAATGGAAAGCCTGAGATTTAAGGGCAGGCTTCATTATCAGATCCATGTTCATGAAAGTATTGACCCTGAATTTATAGAAATAGCCCCTTTGTTAATTCAACCTTATGCCGAAAATGCGGTAATACATGGCATTTTACCCAAGAAAGGTGAAGGTACCGTAAGAATATCAATTGATCCGGACGAGCATGTGGCTAATAAAATATTGATAAAAATAGAAGATGATGGCATTGGCAGAAAGATGGCATCAGAGTTGAAAAAGAGAAACAACTTTAACCATCAATCGCATGGTACTAATATAACGAATGAAAGAATCGCATTATTAAATACTAAAAATACAAGTATTATCAAGGTAACAACGCATGACTTGTATGATGACGAAAATTGTGCATGTGGTACGTTGGTTACAGTAAACCTTACCGTAAATGAAATTATAGAAAGCAGCTATAGTTGATGATGAAGTGGATTCATTGGGTATATTGCAGGCTACACTGTCAAGATACTGTCCCGAAATTGGAACCATAACCTCATTCTATGATGCTAATTCAACGCTTCAGGGTATTCTCTCATTGGCGATAGATCTATTGTTTCTGGATATTGATATGCCGGGAATGAATGGATTTGAATTATTACAAAAATTGATGCCGGATAGCTTTGGAGTTATTTTTGTGACCGCCCAAAACGAGAAAGCAAGGCTCCATTTTGGAGCCTACTTTCATTGTAGCGGGTAACAGGATCGAACTGCCGTCCGCCTCAGGCGGATATGAATCCTGCGCTTTAATACTGATTAAGGCATCAAATAATTCGGACTATTTTAAACAAAAAACAGGCGCTGAAAGCGCCTATTAAAAAGTAGTGGGGAAAGGCGAAATATTTCTAAAATTTTATCCAAATAGGGAAATTTTTTAAGGGTAGTTCATTTGAAGATTTCAAATTAAAGTAACTATTTCTGCAATCGCTTTTATGCCTTTGGCATTTTTGATTACCATCGTGATCTATTGGATAACAATGGATTTACAATTTAATTCACTTAGATCTTTCACCGTAATATGTTAAATTGATTAAACTACAAACATTTGTAGTTGCGGCTAATTACAGTCACCATTAGCTTAGATGAGAAGTAGTTCTGTATACCATTTGCAATTTCAAAACTATGTTTCATTCTATTCTACCGAATCAAACCTTATCATTTTCGACGTATCCAAAGCGTCTTAAACAACTTTCAATTCATCTGATATTCTCAGCAAAGGCATTGGCTGTTTCAAATTTCGTTTTGTTCATACCCTTAACTGAGAAAGCAATTATTTAAATGGCTCAAACATTTAATACCCAGATAAAGAAAGTTTCATTTGCGTATGCAAAGCGTTCGAACATTCCGATAACAAAATCTTCTTTACAAAAATCTGTTGAGGAATATCCTAACTACCCCACCCTTTTCTCAATAAGTGAAATCTTTAGTCGCTATAATATTCCAAACGTGGCTTACCGGGTTTCCACCGACGAAATTGAGAAATGACTATCGGTTCTTCTCTTTCCTGGCCATTTAAAAAAATGTATCTGAGATGAAAATATTGGTTTCATTGATCCTTTTGATATTGCTTGCAGGTTTCTGTCATTCACAAAACCGAACAGTCATCTGTGGGCGAATTTGCTCAGACCGTGACTTTATCGCTCATATTTATGAACCATTAAACGGCCACCAAAATGGTGTAATCATGGATACGGCAGCACGGAACTCCTGTCTGATAAACGGCAGGGACTCTATTCACAAAACGCTTACCATTGATAGACCAACGTTTATTACAATTAAGTTTGAAACTGAAAATAAGAATTGCCTCGACCGAATGGACGTCTTGCTTTTTCCAGGTGATTCTGTAAATCTTCATTTTGACCTTTCGCTAACCAATTCCAATTGGGTTCAATATTATGGATCTAATGCTGCCGGGTGTAAATCGTCAGCTGAAAGTGGACCGATTGGGTGCTAAGCTTGTGGAGTGTTTCCAAAGATTAATTAACTTTAAGACAATGGAAACCAAGAAGAAACAAACAGCAGAAAACTATATCAAAGAGATTCGCAGTAAGACCAGAAGAATATTCACTTCAGAACAAAAGATAC
>CAIPPO010000120.1 GCA_903866915.1 uncultured Mucilaginibacter sp.
GGATAATGAAGAGAGCGGCATCAATTATTTTCAGAACCTTTATCATATTGTTGGTGGGTATTGCAATTGGCTTATACCTGGCAGATCCGGTGCGCCCTGTTTTTTCCCACAGCGGAGGTAAAATAAGCAAAGTATTGCAGCTGGTTCATCACGATTATGTTGATTCCGTTAATACCGATAGCCTCGAAGGTGTTGCTGTAAATAACCTGCTTCAGAATCTCGATCCACATTCGTTATACCTTCCCCCGCAACAAGCTGAAACGATCAACGAGCGACTCGATGGCGGCTTTGAAGGTATTGGTATCGAATACCAATTATTACGCGATACGCTTTTTATTACCCAGGTTTACAACGGAGGCCCGGCTATGCGATCGGGTGTTAGTATTGGCGACCGGGTGATTGAGGTAAACGGGAAGAAATTCTCGGGCACTCACCTTAATTCGGCCGCAGTAAACAAAATTTTCAGAGGCGAGACAGACTCGCTCATAGCATTGTCAGTACTGGCTCCGGGCGAAAAAGATTTGCGTGTGATCAGGATTAAGCGGGGGCGTGTGGATCTCAGCAGTCTAGATGCCTCCTATATGGTTGCACCCTCGGTGGGCTATCTCAAGATCAGCAAGTTTGCTGCCAACACCGATGCCGACTTCCGGAAGGCCCTGAACAGATTGCAGGCGAGTGGCATGAAAAAATTGGTGCTCGACCTTCGCGGTAACGGCGGCGGATACCTCAATTCGGCAACAGCGCTGGCCAGTGAGTTTTTAGAAAAGGGTAAACTGATTGTATATACCCGCGGAATACATGAACCACGTACTGATTATTTTGCCACAGATTCGGGGCTGTTTCACGATGGCAAACTGGCGGTTTTGATCGATGAATATTCGGCATCGGCCAGCGAGATATTAGCTGGTGCGCTCCAGGATTTCGACAGGGCAGTTATTGTGGGCCGCCGATCGTTCGGAAAAGGCCTGGTACAGCAACAGTTCGGCTTTAACGATGGCTCGGCAGTAAATTTAACGGTAGCCAGGTATTATACCCCTTCGGGCAGATCGATCCAGAAATCATACAAAGACGGACTGGAAAGTTACCGCAATGAAGTGTCTGAGCGCATGCAGAAAGGCGAGTTATTTTCGGAAGAAAATTACCTTGCCGACAGTGCTTTCAAGAAAAGCAAAACGTACCATACCGCAGGCGGGCGCAAGGTTTACAGTGGCGGTGGCATTATGCCCGACATTTTTGTGCCGGCCGATACCGCTGGCAGTACCCAACTTATCCAGGAACTTAATCAGCGACAGCTATTCAATGCTTATGTCCTTGACCGGATGCTCCCTGAATTAAATAGTTTTAAGACAGAAGATGCATTCCTGAAAAACTTTAACCTGGGCGATACCGATTTTGACAATTTTATTATTTACGCTTCGGTAACGATTAAGGAGATGAATTCGAGCGAAGTGAAAGAATCGAAGGAGAACATCAAATTGATCCTTAAAGCCTTTGCTGCCCGCTATAAATGGGGAGATAATGCTTATTTTGAAGTATTAAACAGTACTGATAGTGCGATTAAAAGAGCAATAGCTGCTGTCAATTAAAAATCAGGGTGTCGCCGGGCCACTATGGGTATAAGGCCGAAAATAGATGGTGGCACCTGAATCGTCACGAAAATATCCATAGGGCCAGGCAGCATGGCTGGGATGCACAAACCAGGTTTTAATATAATTGGGGGCACCGCCAGGTGAGCTTTGGTTTAAATTGAGGTTGTAATAACCCAGTTGTGCAACCAGGGTGGAATCCTGGATCGATATATTTTGCGCCTCATTCGCATTATCGGTATTAATAAACAGGTTTCTCAGCGTTTCCAGGCTAAGCGTTGGTTTATTGTCTAAAGTGATTGTTCCTACAATAAATTGTGAAGCTATTGGTGGTTCGTTAAAATTGCCATTCTCGAACGGAAAGGTAATGTCGGAAAAGAAAACGGGCAGCCCATTTCTTATCTGCTTCGCTTCTGCTATTTGATAAAAGCCCATTTGATTATTCTGGTCAAGGGCATTGTATGTTTCATAGAAATAAAATACAAAGCCATCTGTTGACAGTTTATTGCTGGCCATCAGCTGTTGCACAGTAAGGCTATCCTGACTGGTGAACGTTGGTACTACAAATGTTGCACCTGAATTTGACGTAGCCGACTGATTGCGTACGATTGTTCCGTATCCGCTACGATTTACTTCTTTTTTACAAGCTGCAAAAATGATAACAGCCAATATCAGTAATGCCTGTTTCCTCATGGTTTAATTTTATTGTCGGGGTTTCAATACTTTGCCTGGTGTTATTTTTTTGTCGTTGTGATCAAGGTCATATACAATGCCCGGATCATACAAGATCAGCGCACTATTGTCATCGCGGAGATAAACATGGGGGAAACTGCCATGCTGTGGCATGATAATCCAGGCTCTGACCAAATTTGGTATTGTGCTTATATTCCCGTTCAAATTATAGTATCCAAGCGTTGCTACCAGGCATGAATCCTGTAGTGTGGTTGCGAATTGCTGGTTTGCATGTTTTGTTACGGCACCAAAAAATAAAGTTCGAAGTTCTGGTAATGAAAGATCAGGCAGGGCATTGGGGTAAAATGCTTTATAAAATGTGCCGCTGGTTGATTGAAGTACATTGTTTGTGAACTGGTACCATACATCACCAGAAAGTACGGGTAGTCCGTTGATGTTTTGGGTTACGAAAATATTAGCATAATTACCGGCATTGGGCCCTTCTGGAACGTTATAGATCGATACAAATGCGAGCGTGATATTTTTATGAGGAATATGGTTTTGATCCAGCAAACTGATTGCAGCAGCCGAATCAGCTGAACTCACCGGTACGAAGGGATAATTTACACGCGTGATGCAATTTTCCTTTGGCGCATAAGTAACACCCTTTTTACAGGACACCATCAATACTACACCCAGCAGTAAAATACAAACCTTTCTCATACAAGCTTTTATAACAGTACGCAGTACGGCCCCCCGGTGCAACAGGCAGCGCTAAAAATTACAGGGTTTTTTTAATTCACGCTGTGAATCAACGTTCCAACTTTTAAACGATACAACCTTCCAACAAAGAAAATTTTCTACTTCTGCCTGAAAAATATCTGAATAGGTACACCGGTAAAGTCGAAGTTTTCACGGAGTTTGTTCTCAATAAAGCGCTGATAAGGCTCTTTGATATATTGGGGCAGATTGCAGAAAAAGGCAAACATGGGCGAGGTGCCTTTGATCTGGGTGATATATTTGATCTTAACGTATTTGCCTTTGATAGATGGTGGCGGAAAGCTTTCGATGATGGGCAGCATCACATCGTTTAATTTTGAAGTGGGTACCTTTTTGGCACGGTCGGCATAAACCTTCTCGGCCGTTTCAATCACCTTTAAAACGCGTTGTTTTTCAGTCACCGAAGTGAATACAATAGGCACGTCGGTAAAAGGTGATAGTTTTTCGCGGATCAATTCCTCGAATACCTTAGTGGTTTTGGTATTCTTTTCGATGAGGTCCCATTTGTTCACCACAATAACGACTCCTTTTTTGTTCTTTTCAGCCAGGTGAAAAATATTAATATCCTGCGATTCGATCCCTTCTACTGCATCAATCATCAGGATAACAACATCGGCTTCCTCCAGCGCTTTAATGGTACGCATCACGGAGTAAAACTCGATGTTCTCTTTTACCTTGGTTTTTTTACGCAGCCCGGCCGTATCGATCAGCATAAAATCATGACCGAACTGGTTATAGTGGATATGGATCGAATCGCGGGTGGTACCGGCGATAGGGGTTACGATATTACGTTCTTTACCAACAAATGCGTTGATGATAGACGATTTGCCCACATTTGGCCGGCCTACAATTGCAAATTTGGGCAGGGTATTTTCTTCTACCGGTTCTTCGTCAAAATGTTTTACCATTTCGTCAAGCAATTCGCCGGTGCCTGAACCCGTCATAGAGGAGATATTGTAAATCTCGCCGAGGCCAAGGCTGTAAAAAACGGCAGCCTCAGGTATCAGTGCATTGTTATCAATCTTATTAACTACTACAAGCACTGGTTTTTTGCTTTTGCGCAGCAGAGAGGCAATTTCATCGTCCAAATCGGTAATACCGGTTGTTACATCAACCAAAAACAGGATAACAGAAGCTTCTTCAATGGCAATCACCACTTGTTCGCGAATGGCTGCTTCAAATACATCTTCCGAGTTAGCTACGTAGCCGCCTGTGTCAACCACTGTATAACTATGGTGTGTCCACTCGGCAACGCCGTAATGACGGTCGCGGGTAACGCCGCTAAAGTCATCCACAATGGCTTTGCGCGTTTCGGTCAGGCGATTAAATAAAGTTGATTTGCCTACATTGGGGCGGCCAACTATGGCTACTAAATTGCTCATTCTTTTTTAGATGTGAGATGTGAGATTTGAGATAGGAGACTTTGGTCCCGTACTCTGCCCACACCTGGTTAAAAATCTGATAAATCGATAAGATTGAAATGTTTTAATCCCAAATCTCCTATCTCAAATCTAATTCTCGTACCCGAATTGTTTCAGGTAATTTTTCTTTTGGCGCCAGTCGGGAATCACTTTCACAAACATTTCCAGAAATACTTTGCGCTGGAAAAATTCTTCCATGTCTTTACGGGCGTAGGTGCCAACTTTTTTCAAAGTTTCGCCGCCTTTACCAATTAGTATGTTCTTTTGCGAATCGCGTTCAACGATAATCTCAGAACTGATGCGGTATAATTCTTCACCCTCTTTAAACGCGGTGATGATCACCTCGGTGCTGTAGGGTATTTCTTTTTCGTAGATCTTAAATATTTTTTCGCGGATGATCTCCGAAGCAAAAAAGCGGTCGTTACGGTCGGTCAAAAAATCCTTTTCGTAATAGGCCGGATGTTCGGGCAGGTTATCGAGCACAAAGTTCATCACCGCTAACACGTTATGTTCTTTCAATGCCGATACTGCAAAAATGGCTTTGGGATTCAGTTTCTCCTGCCAGTATTCGATCTTCTTTTTAACTGTTTCCTCGTCAGATTGGTCGATCTTATTGATGATAACTGCCAGGGGCGCTAAAGAACCCTGCAGCTTTTCGAAAATATCACTTTCGTCGTATTTCTCGTTGATGTCGGTTACCAGCAAAACCAGATCTGCATCCACTAAGGATCCTTCAACCTGATGCATCATAGTTTCCTGCAGGGCATAATGCGGTTTAATGATACCTGGAGTGTCCGAAAATACGATCTGGTAATCGTCGGTATTCACGATACCGAGTATACGATGTCTGGTAGTCTGCGCTTTAGGCGTAATGATGGACATTTTTTCGCCCACAAGCGCGTTCATCAGGGTCGACTTACCCGCGTTCGGCTTCCCGATAATGCTAACAAACCCCGCCTTGTGACTCATAAAAAATATATAAAATATTATTTGGACTGCAAAGAAACGAATTATATCTTTGCAGTCCCAATAAAAAATAGGATTTCGCCTGTTTGCGTTGGAAATAGAGTGCGGGATGGAGCAGTTGGTAGCTCGTCGGGCTCATAACCCGAAGGTCGTAGGTTCGAGTCCTGCTCCCGCTACCCA
>CAIPPO010000121.1 GCA_903866915.1 uncultured Mucilaginibacter sp.
TTCACAAAGTTTCCGAAATCTTCAACAGGTCCAACTTTAATTGTTGCCACATCCCGCTGAACTTTTTCTTTGATCGACGGCCACAGGGATTGCGGAATATAAGCACGCGAGGCAGCCGAGCATTTCTGTCCCTGGTATTCAAACGCACCGCGAACCAAAGCCACGCCTGCAACGTCCACATTTGCGCTGGGGTGAATCAGTACAAAGTCTTTACCGCCGGTTTCACCAACAATACGTGGGTAGGTTTTATATTTATGGATATTGTTGCCAATGGTTTGCCAGATTTGCTGGAAGACTTTAGTTGAGCCGGTGAAATGAATGCCAGCAAAATCGGGGTGGTTAAATATAACTTCTCCGGCAACCGGTCCGTCTACGTAGATCAGGTTGATCACCCCGTCGGGCACACCGGCTTCCTTAAATATTTTCATGATCACGTTAGCCGCATAGATCTGGGGATAGGCAGGTTTCCAAACTACTACATTCCCCATCAGGGCGGCAGACGATGGCAGGTTGCCGGCTATGGCGGTAAAATTAAACGGCGTCAAAGCAAAAACAAAGCCTTCCAGCGGACGTTGCTCAAGTCGGTTCCAAATTCCCTGTCCGGGTATGGTGGGTTGTTGCTGGTAAATCTGCGATAAGTAATATACGTTGAATCGCAAAAAGTCGATCAACTCACAGGCTGCATCGATTTCGGCCTGATAGGCATTTTTTGATTGTCCCAGCATGGTTGCAGCGTTGATCTCGGCACGGTATGGTCCCGCAATCAGATCGGCAGCTTTCAGAAAAATAGTCGCCCGTTGCTCCCAGGGCAGTTCCTCCCAGCCCGTTTTGGCAGCAAGCGCCGCGTCAATCGCTGCAGTTACATGCCCTGCATCGCCTTCTGAAAAAGTTGCCAAAAGGTGTTGATGATCGTGCGGGGGGCGCAGCTCCAGTTTGCGACTTGTCGTTATTTCTTTCCCGCCAATATACATCGGGATATCGATCTGTTTCGAGCGTGCTGCTTCAAGGGCAGCCTTCAATGTAATACGTTCTGCGCTGCCCGGGCCATAATTCAAAACCGGCTCGTTATGTGGCTGCGGAACATTAAAAAATCCTTTAGACATAAATGTGATTATTTCTGCGGCAAAGATAGGGGTTTAGTGTGGAAGTCCGAAAGTCGGAAAGTCCGGAAGTCCGAAAGATATATAGGGAGAGAAACGGAATTAAAAGCCCCTCTCCCCCGATGAGGGGTTGGGGTGATGTGAAGAAAGAAAGCCTATCGTGATGACGCCTTTGCAACCAAATCTTTAAAAATATTTTGCAGTGTTCTGTCCAGCAAAATGTTAGCGTGGGCATTGTTGTTGTCGCCAAAGCGGCCGATGATCTTGCCATCCGGGTCGATCAATATTTTAGTGGGAAGAAAATGAACTGCGTATTTTTCGTTGATGTCGTTTTCGGTGCCTGCTCCGCTTAACAGATTTGTCCAGTGATAGATATTTTCGGAAACAGCAGCTTTTTTCCAGGCTTCCGCTGAAGCATCATTATCGGCAATGCCAATGATTACTAAACTATCGGCTTTATATTTATTGTAAATTTCAAACAAATGCGCGTTACTTTCCTTGCTGGGTGCCGACCAAGTGGCCCAGAAGTTAAGCAATACATATTTTCCTTTAAAATCTGCCAGTGAAATTGATTGTCCGCAGGTATCGGTTCCAATAAAATCAACAGCGGGCTTTCCTGCCTGTACCGAAGCAATTTTGTCGATTGCCGAGGCAACTTGTTTGCCGTCATAACTTAACTTCAACTGATCTTCGAAGGAATCAAAAAGATGCCGGGCGGAATCGAGCCCCATTTGATTGACTAAATTCACCAATTCGTGTAATGACACATAGGAATTGGGGTATTTCAAAAAGAACTGGTAAGTAATTGCTTTTATTCGGTTATCATATGGGGCGAAAAGAGTATTTATCCTGGCGGCCTTTTCCGGGTCTTTTTCTTTATTGAGGCGCTCAGTCAACGGTTTCATTTCAGCTTTTATACCGGAAATGCTTTTGTTGAGTAAAACAAACTCTTCTTCGCTTCCTGAACCGGTTAGTTTAAGCGAATCCATTTTTCCTATATCTCCGCTAAGGTACAATCGTCCGGGTTCGAGGTATAGCTCATGCGAACGGGCTTCGATTGCGCTGTCCGTCAATATCTCGCCCTGATCTTTAAAAGCTACAGTAGCAAAGGTTGGCCTGATCAGGCTATCGGTAATTATAAAGCGATCGTCATAGATCGGCCGGGATTGGAACACCGCCTGTCCCTCGCCGTTCTCGTAAAATAGTAGTACCGAATCACGGTGCATTCCATGCATTCGTCCATGAAGGGTGAAGATACTATCGGATACAGAAGTTTGTGCCGAGACATATTGCAGCAAAAACAAAAAGGCGATGATAAAAGCCGGTATTTTGGTCTTCATATAGCTAGTCTGGCAATTTTTTTAAAAGTTAATAGCGCGCATAGACTATGTACGAATTTCAGTCTGATAGGTTACAGTTTTACGGCCTGTAATCAATGTTTTTTTGGATGTTTGCCGATAAAATGCAGTATTCGCCCAGATAAAGTTTAATTAGCTGCCGAAAAGCGTTGCCGTAATGTCGAAGACTGGAACTTAAGTACCTGCGGATACAAGTAATTGATGCTCATTTCCTGGTCGACAAACCAAGCTTTTTTCGTAATTTCGCCACCTCAAAAACGCGAAATACCGGATGGACTACCAATTTAAAGAGATAGAGAAAAAGTGGCAGCAGTTTTGGGCCGATAATCAAACCTTTAAGGCTGATAATCAATCCCCAAAACCGAAGTACTATGTACTGGATATGTTCCCGTACCCATCGGGTGCAGGGCTACATGTAGGACACCCACTGGGGTATATCGCGTCGGATATTTTTGCCAGGTTTAAACGCCTGAGGGGGTTCAACGTTTTGCACCCGATGGGTTACGACTCTTTTGGTCTTCCAGCTGAACAATACGCTATTCAAACGGGTCAGCATCCGGCTATTACTACCGATGCTAATATCAATACTTATCGCCGGCAACTGGACCAACTGGGCTTTTCGTTCGATTGGAGCCGCGAGGTACGCACCAGTTCGCCCGATTATTATAAATGGACGCAATGGATTTTTATCCGGTTATTTAATTCCTGGTATAATAAAGTAGCTAATAAAGCTGAAAATATAGAAAGCCTTGTTGAACACTTCGGGCAATTTGGTTCTGCAGGCATCAATGCGGTAAGCGACGACGAAGTTGCCGTATTCACCGCTGCCGAATGGAAAGCCCTGAGCAATGAGGAACAACAAGCTGAATTATTAAAATACCGCATCACTTACCTTCGCGAAAGTACCGTAAACTGGTGCCCTGCACTGGGTACTGTTCTGGCAAATGATGAGGTAAAAGACGGCTTCAGCGAACGTGGCGGATACCCGGTTGAGCAGAAGAAAATGATGCAATGGAGCATGCGCATTACCGCTTATGCTGAACGATTATTACAAGGGCTTGATTCGATTGACTGGCCCGAACCTCTCAAGGAAATGCAGCGCAACTGGATAGGCAAAAGTACCGGTGCTTCAGTTAAATTTCGGATTGCTGAGTTTGAAATGCGAAATGATAATTCCGAATTTGGCATTCCGCATTCCGAATTCATTGAGGTTTTCACTACCCGTGTCGATACCATCTTCGGTGTTACCTTTTTAGTTATAGCACCAGAGCACGAATTGGTTTCCGCTTTAACTACGCCTGAACAAAAAGCCGAAATTGATGATTATATCACTCAAACTAAAAAGAAATCAGAACTGGACCGGATGGCGGATGCTAAAACCGTTTCCGGAGCATTTACCGGCAGCTATGTAATTAACCCGGTTAACGGAGAAAAAGTGCCGATTTATATTGCTGATTATGTTTTGGCAGGATACGGTACGGGAGCGGTGATGGCAGTACCATCGGGCGACCAGCGCGATTATTTATTTGCGAAACATTTTAATTTGCCGATCATCCCGATCATTGATATACAAAAAATTGAAACAGAAGCCGATCCAACCAAGGAGGGCCGTTATATCAATTCCGATTTCATGAATGGCCTGAATTATAAAGAAGGCACAGCCAAAGTTATTGCTTACCTTGAAGCTAAAGGTGCGGGTAAAGCCAAAATCAATTACCGCATGCGCGACGCTATTTTTGGCCGCCAGCGCTATTGGGGCGAACCGGTACCGGTTTATTTTAAGGATGGTTTGCCTCACCTAATCGATGAAAAACACCTTCCCTTGCTTTTGCCGGAAGTAGATAAATATTTGCCAACCGAGTCTGGAGAACCGCCACTGGGCAGGGCTACCGACTGGAAATATCGCCCGGGTGGAGCCTCGCCTAAATCTTCTTCAGGAGATAGTACTTCAATAAATGAA
>CAIPPO010000122.1 GCA_903866915.1 uncultured Mucilaginibacter sp.
AAGCTTGCTTTGAGGAAATATGTGGGAAAAAAAGCAACAGTTTTCGGAAAATAATTCCACAATTAATTAATATATATATTAATGGTTAAGTTTTTTGCACAGCAAAAGGGTTTTCCACAAAATGGCACAAGTTTTGGTTAATAGTAGGTGACCCCCAAAAAGGGCTGTTTTTCATAGGTAGATGTAGAGGCCGGTAACTGCGAGAGTCCCCGGCCTTTCTTTTTTACTTAAATTTCAAGCAATTGTTCCTGTTCGGGGAGATAAAAAATAAACTTTAAAGCTATTTGTTTAATAATTGATCACTTGTTCTTCTAATTGTGAAGGAATCTCGCGCCACTCGTATTTTTGGTTACGCAACCGGGGTTCAAAGCCGGCTTCTTCAATAGACTGTTGGATGCCTTTTGCTGTAAAACGATGTGGAGCACCTGCAGCCGATACAACATTTTCTTCGATCATGATCGAGCCGAAATCATTTGCGCCGGCATGCAGGCAGATCTGTGCGACCTGTTTGCCTACTGTAAGCCATGATGCCTGTATGTTTTTAATATTGGGGAGCATGATACGGCTCAATGCGATCATGCGAATATATTCATCGCCGGAAACATTATTGGTTATACCTCTTACTTTACGCAGTAATGTGCCATCGTCCTGAAAAGGCCAGGGGATAAAAGCTGTAAAGCCATAAGAGCCTTCGGGCTTTTCTGCTTGTACCTCACGTATCCAAACCAAATGCTCAAAACGCTCTTCAATAGTCTCAACGTGACCAAACATCATGGTAGCCGAAGTCGGCAGGTTTAGTTGATGTGCAGCACGCATTACATCTAACCATTCTTTTCCACCGCATTTGCCTTTTGATATAAGCCTGCGTACCCTGTCATTCAATATTTCGGCACCGGCACCCGGGAGCGAATCCAAACCAGCAGCTTTTAGTTCGCGCAAAACGTCGATATGGCTCATGCCTTCCAGTTTAGCAACATGCGCAATTTCGGGTGGTCCCAGGGAATGTAATTTGAGGTTGGGATATAGATCCTTCAACTGCCTGAATAAGTCAGCATAAAAGCGCAAACCAAGGTCGGGATGATGACCGCCCTGCAGCAGCAGTTGGTCGCCGCCAAAACGGAAGGTCTCTTCGATTTTTATCTTATAAGTTTCGATATCGGTGATATAGCTATCTTCGTGCCCGGGCCTGCGAAAGAAATTACAAAATTTGCAGTTGGCTATACAAACATTGGTCGTATTTACATTACGGTCTATCTGCCAGGTTACCTTACCATGCGGAACTTGTTTTTTACGTAACTCATTTGCCACAAACATCAATTCGGCGGTAGGGGCATGGTGGTATAGGTGCACGCCTTCCTCAATGGTCAGAAAATCAAAGTTTAAAGCGCGCTGAAGCAGATCGGCAGTGTTCATGACATCAAAAATACGCACAATTTGCTTCGGTTTAAAAACTTGAAAAATAATTGACAATGAAATGTATTATAGACTTATAGCGAAATAATCAGTCTAATCTGTTGCATCAGCAGTCACAACCTCTCCTTGCTCCAATCTTAATACCCTCGTCACACTATCAGGCAGTTCATGCTGGTAATGGGTAACATAAATCAGGGTAACGTTACTCATTTCGCATATCGCGTCTACGATGGCTTTAAAATGCGCCACCTGATGGGTATCAAGCCCCTGGCAGGGCTCGTCAAAGATTAATAGGGTAGGGTTTTTTATTAAGGCACGCGCCAGTAAACAAAGCCTTTGAGCGCTGGCCGGTATATTTCTGAGAAGTTTGCGAGCATATTGGTCTACCTCCAAAGCTTTCATCCACCGCAGGGCTATCGCTGCCTTTTTCGGGTCACTTTGCCTGAATAACCCCATCGTATCATAAAAGCCCGATTCGATCACCTGCAGGCAGCTATTATCGGTAGGGAAATACTGATAAAGCTCGGGCGAGATAAATCCGGTTTCACTTTTAATGTCCCAAATGCTTTCGCCCGTACCTCGCTTGCGATCGAACAAAATAATATCATTGGCATAGGCCTGGGGGTTATCGGCATTGATCAGGCTGAGTAAGGTCGACTTGCCCGCACCGTTTGCACCGAGCAGTGCCCAGCGTTCGCCTTGTTTAATCTGCCAACTAACGTTTTTTAATACCTGCTTTTCGCCGTAGCTGACATTGATCTTGTCCATGCTGATTACAAGGGTAAAAGATGGGCGAAGGCGCCTTGAACCAAGCAAATCGGCCAGCTCATTTTTATCGATTTGATCAGCAACTCCCGGTTTAACCATGTTGGGTTTAAATGCGCTGCGAAGCATTTGCTGCTCGATACCGCCATTTTTTAAAACAGCAATATGGCTCATAGAATCGGGTATCTCGGTTGGCGAAGTTGCCAGAACCACCGTAATTCCTGATGCTATTATTGTTTGGATAATATTGCCAAAACCAGCCCGTGTTTCAACATCAAGACCGGCTAAAGGGTTATCCAGCAACAGGATCACTGGATTTTTGATCAGCGCAGCGGCTATCAAAAGTCTTTTTGTTTCGCCGTTTGAAAGTTTGATCAGTTGTTTGTCCTTTAAATGATCAAGTTTTAAAAATGCTAAAACCTTAGTCATTGTCCACCCGAAATCGTGATCTGAAAACGACCTTACGCCGGCTAAATATTCCAGCACGGTTAAAGCGTCGTCCGAATCGGAAGAGTTGTAGCGCTGCTGATAATAAAAATCGCCGGTATTGGATAAATTTCTGAAATGGTGCCGGGATTCAACCAGTGATATTAATCGGTGAAAAGTTAGGCTGGTATCATCTGTTGCAATTCTTTCAAGAAATTCTTCATAGAAAAAATAACGAATATTTCCGGCGGATAAATGGAATTTGCCAGCTATCACTTTTAGTAACGAACTTTTACCCGAACCGCTTTCGCCAACAAACGCCCAGTTTTCGCCGGTATTTATAGTAAAATTCAAATCGTTGAAAACAACCGTATCAGCTAGCTTCAGATCGGCCTGTTCAATAGATAATAAGGGTTTGCCCATAGGCCCCGAAAATAATGATAATTGGCCTTGGAAAAATATTTTTTCAGTTATGGTTATTTAAGGCCTGCTATCAACAAAAAGCCCCGCAGAAATCTGCAGGGCTCTTGTTGTTTCTTTAAACTGAAACTAAGATTACATTTTTTTCTTAGTAGTGTCAGCCATCTTCTTAGAAGTGTCAGCCATTTTCTTAGAAGTGTCAGCCATTTTCTTAGAAGTGTCAGCCATTTTAGAAGTAGTGTCAGTTTTAGTAGCAGTTGAATCAGCGCCAGCGCCAGCTTTGCCTTTGCAAGCAGCAGCTGAAACAGCGATTGCTAATGCAAGGAAACCAATTTTGAATGTGTTTTTCATTTTAGTTTTTTTTAATAAGTGATTAATAGTTTCTCTTTAATACCGTAAACAAAAAAAGGTAACCCGTAATTTTTAAAAAAATTACAGGTTACCTAAGTACTTACTTAAAAAACTGAAAATCGTTAGAAAAAACTAAAATGAGATCGCTAATTGGCGATTATTTCTTTTTAGTAGTGTCAGCAGCTTTTTTAGTAGTGTCAGCAGCTTTCTTTGAAGTATCAGCAGCTTTCTTAGTAGTGTCAACAGCTTTTGCTGTAGTGTCAGTTTTGGTAGCTGTTGAATCAGCGGCAGCACCAGATTTACCTTTACAAGCAGCGAAAGAAACAGCGATAGCCAAGGCTAAAGCACCAATTTTGATTGAATTTTTCATTTGAATAATAGTTTTGTTTTGCCTTAATACCCAGTCCCCTGAAAAGGTAACCCAAGATTTTGAAAAAAATATTAAATCTATGTAAATGGTAGGGTAACAACCGAAGCCTGAGCGGTTTGGGTTGCTTTTGGTAAATGCAAATATGCAATACAACAAAGTTCTGCATGCTGAAGTTAAATCATTACTCAAATCCACGTACAGAATTCCCGATCAAGCCGCAATAGTGATAATGCTGATATTTGGCGCGGTCAACGATAACAAACTGCTGCTACTATGATTTTCGCCGCAGCGCAAGCTGTTCATCTATGTTTATTGGCCACCCAGGTTATCCTAATTGTGGCATGGATTTGTTTAATATTAATCGTAAAATTGAACACTTAAAAAAGCAGGGAAGGATACCACGTTATTTTTACCTATTTTTTTATCCTGAGTGGGTTACAATTTCGCATAAATAGTATTAATAGTGAATAAAGAGTCAAAAATAGCTACTCCGACCGATAGCGAAATTGTTTTTGGTATACTCAATAATTCGGAAAGTGCCATCAAACGTTTGTATGTGGCCTATTTTCCGATGGTGTTGCAGCTGATAATTAATAATAGCGGTACACCCGATGATGCTAAAGACATTTACCAGGAGGCGGTCATTGTTCTTTATAATAAAATTAAAAAGGGTGACTTTGAGCTGAACAGCAAACTGAAAACTTTTTTGTATTCGGTTTGTCGCAGGCTTTGGCTGAAAAGGCTGAGTCAGATGAGTCGTTACGGAGGCGACCTGAAAGACTTCCAGGAACATGTGCCTGTGGAGGACGAGGTGGAGGATGAAAACGAACGGAATTTGCAATTCAGTAAAATGCAGAGTGCACTTGGATTGCTTGGCGAGCCATGCAAGACCATTATAGAAGACTTTTATATCAACAATAGATCGATGCAGGATATCTGTGAACGGTTTGGGTATACGAATGCCGATAATGCCAAAACCCAAAAATATAAATGCCTGCAAAGGCTGAAAAAATTATTTTTTCAGCAGAAATAGATGAAATGAAATGAGAGAAGAGGAACTTTTGGAAGCAATTGAACGATACATCAGTGGCAACATGGCTGCAGATGAACGTCGTGCCTTTGAACAGCTGCGCCTGCAAAATTCAGACGTCGATCAGCGGGTTATCGAGCACCAGCAATTTGTTGGTTTGCTTAAACAATATGGTGAACGCGTTGAACTTGAAAGCAGGTTAAATGCTATTCACAGCGAAATTGATGTTCATGCCCTGGTAGAAGAAGCAACAGAACGACCAGCATGGATCATTCAATTATGGCGCAATCATCATTCAAAAATATCGGTTGCTGCCTCCATTGCTATATTTGCCATATTGGGTACTTTATTTGTAGCAGGTAGCTTAAGCACTAAATCAGGATACATTGAATTAGTAAGGGAGGTTGATAAATTACGTACCGATATCAGGGGAGGCAAATACCGCACCGTAGGACAGGTTGTAAAGCCTGCTGTGTTATCCTATGATAAATATCGCGGAACCGGATTTGCTATTACAGGCAATGGTTTGATTGCGACGAATTTCCACGTAATTGAAAAAGCCGATTCGGTTTATGTGCAAAATGCGGCAGGTAAATCATACAGAGCAAAATTGGTATACAGTGATGCTAATAGCGATGTGGCCATTTTGAAAATTACAGACACTGCGTTCCGCAACCTCGGTCCGATTCCCTATACATTTAAAAAATCAGAAAGCGATCTGGCAGAAAGTGTGTTTACCTATGGTTTCCCGCAGGATTCTGCCCACTACGACGATGGCCGTATAACCCAGCAAAGCGGGCTAAATGGTGATAGTATTGATTATCAGATATCAGTTCCGCTAAACCCGGGAAATAGCGGTGGCCCATTGTTGGATAGCCATGGCAATGTTGTAGGTGTTGTAAAAGCACGGCTGACTCAACAGCAGGGGGTTTATTTTGCCTCCAAATCAAGCTACTTACTCGCTGCGCTGGATAGCCTCGCACAGGATTCTACAATTAAAAAGCCAGTATTGAATTCGAAAAATACCCTCTCGGGATTGAGCCGTTCGCAACAAGTTAAGAAGTTGAGAAACTATGTATTCCTGGTGAAGGTTTATGCAAAGAATTAATAAGTGTTTGCCAAATTATAAAAGGGCTTTCCGGTATAAACGGGAAGCCCTTTTATTTTGAACACGATTTTTAGGATTTTTTAGGATTTTCAGGATTGCCTGGTCTGAAAATCGAAAAACGTTGCTCAGCTTTATTCATTCAAAATGAATTTGCTTGCCATTATGTTTTGTTAGATAAACTGCTTCGGCGGGTAATTTTAAAATTTACCGATCCACTTCCCCCAAAACAAAATCTATCGAGCCGATAATAGAGATCAGGTCGGCTATCATGACACCTTTTGAGATAGCGGGTAAGACCGATAGGTTACAGAAACTGGGCCCGCGAGACTTAACCCTGAAAGGGATCTCGGTATCCAGGAACCTTTCTTTACCTTCTTTATCGTATTCTTTCTTTTTTTGATGGATGAAGTAGAAACCGAGCTCACCTTTAGCACCTTCGCCTCTTACATAGTAATCCTGCGGCTTCGGGGTTAGTTTTTTAGGCAGCAAGGCCCGGGGATCAAAATCAGGTGTGCGTTTAAGCTCCTTTTGCAGTCGGTCAAGGCATTGCTCAATGATGCGAAGCGATTGTTCAATCTCGTCGATACGCACCTTGTAGCGGTCCCAGCAGTCGCCGAGGGTGCCCATTTCGCCTTTACCTACCGGAATCTCAAAATCAATCTCAGGATAAGCAGAATAGCCGTCAATACGGCGCAGGTCCCATTTTAATCCCGAACCGCGCAGCATAGGGCCCGAGCAGCCATAGTTAATAGCTACATCCAGCGGCAAGACGCCGACATTGGCCGTGCGCTGGATAAAGATCTGGTTATTGGTTAACAAGCCATTCAGCTCGTCTAATTTCGGTTTAAAATAGTTCACAAACTCGCGGCAGCGTTCTTCGAACCCGACAGGCAGATCATAAAACAGGCCACCCACCCAGATATAATTATAAAGCATGCGTGAGCCCGATGCCCATTCCAGCATGCCCATAATATGTTCGCGGTCGCGGAAACACCAAAGGAAAGGGGTGAAGGCGCCAATATCAATCCCATAGGTGCCAATAGCAATCAGGTGCGAGGCGATCCGGTTCAACTCGCAAACCAGTACCCGGATATATTCAACACGTTTAGGGATGTCTTTGTCAATGCCCAGCATTTTTTCGACACCCATTACCCAAATGTGACTATTGTTCATGGACGCCAGGTAATCCATGCGATCAGTAAAGGGGATGGTTTGCTGGTAACTCAGCGATTCGGCGTGTTTTTCAAAACAGCGGTGCAGGTAGCCAATATGAGGAATCACCTCTTTGACGATCTCGCCATCGGTGATCAGTTCCAAACGCAACACGCCGTGCGTAGAGGGGTGTTGCGGTCCCATGTTAAGCACCATCTCCTCTGTTGCAGCGTCGGCGATCTTTTTAGTGTAACGCGCTAAAGCTTCTTCGTATTTTGAATTCGTGATATTCAACTCAATCTATCTTGATACCCTTATAATACTTGTCTACCGTTGTATAATCTTTCCTTAACGGAAAACCCTCCCAGTCGTCGGGCAACAATAACCTTCGCAGATCTGGATGACCCTCGAAAAATATCCCTGTCATCTCATAGGCCTCGCGCTCGTGCCAGTCGGCCGCATGATAAACATTGCTGATACTTGGGAATGAAGGTAAATCGTTTTCATCGCGGCTATTTTCCCTGCTGATTTTGAGGGTCAGCCTGGTTTGGTAGGGGATAGAAGCCAGGTGATAAACCACGCCGAAACGATTTAGTCCGGTTCCATAGTCGACACCGCTCAGGCAGGATAAAAAATCGAAATAGGCTTTAGGGTTATCTTTCAATTCTCTGCATACTTCAACAATCCTGTCGGGATCAATCAGCAAGGCAGGCTGCAGCCCTTCAGGCTCTTCACCAACGATGATGCCCTCGCCAAATTTATGAATAAGTATTGTTTTGATCTCTTCCAGACTCATGGCGCCAGGCGTACCTTTTTCCAGGTTTTATTATCAACTTTTTTATAAACGATACGATCATGCAGGCGGCTGGGCCTTCCCTGCCAAAACTCAATGACCCGAGGCTTTAGGATGTAACCGCCCCAATGCGAAGGTTTGGGAACTTCCTTTTCGGCGTATTGTGCCTCCAGCTCCTCCCATTTTTTTTCCAGCACATCACGGTCGGCAATTTCCTGGCTTTGGGGCGAGACAACAGCACCAACCTGGCTGCCTTTCGGGCGCGAATGGAAATACTTTTCAGAAGTAACCTTATCTATTTTTTCAATTATTCCTTCTATTCGAACTTGTCTTTCCAGCGAATCCCAAAAAAACAATAAAGATGCCTGTGGGTTTTTTCCAATTTCTTTTCCTTTTCGGCTCAGGTAATTTGTATAAAACGAAAAACCTTCGTGGTTGTACCCCTTCATTAAAACAATA
>CAIPPO010000123.1 GCA_903866915.1 uncultured Mucilaginibacter sp.
CCTGTAAACACGAATCCAAGACCTATACCAGCGCCTGTGATATGGATATCAGTTTCAAAAAGGTCAGCTTCGAACAGTTGGTAGATAGCATCAAAAACTACGACCAGCAATATGTGGAAGTTTCGGGCAAATACGAGGAAGATAAGGAGTTGTCGGCCTTATTCAGCAACGGTTTATCCTCCGAAACTGATAACACCGCATTATGGGTCAATTTCAGTCAGGACTGTCCTCTTTATCAAATTGGTACTCATAAAGGTTTATTCGAGTACAACGACGGACAATTTACGCAGATCAACGACCAGGCAATTACCATTCGCGGCCTGATCAATATTGGAAACAAGGGGCACGGTAAAAAATTTAAAGCTACGATCGAGCGGATTAGCCTGGTGAGATTGTAAACAGTTTAGTAAAATATCGAACACCGAATATTGAATTTCGAATGTAGTAGTTTAAGTGGCTTCTAAATAAGTCCTTCGGTGTTCAATATTCAGCATTGTATTTTCGATATTCGAAAAATCTGCTCTTAACAGGGCAATACCCACCATTAAATTTCCAACACTAAGCCATCGTAGGCAAGTGTGATGTTTTTGGGCAATAAACCCAGGATAGATTTATGTCGACCCAGGCGATGACTGATATGTGTAAAATAAGTAGTTTGGGCGCCTATTTCTTTTGCAAAGGCGATGGCTTCTACAAAGGTGAAATGCGAGATATGTTTCTCTATCTGCAATGCATTGATCACCAGTATTTTTGTTCCTTTGATTTTTTGTTTTTCAGCTTCGGATATCGTTTTGGCATCCGTGATATAGGTGAAATCATTGATCCTGAAACCCAGTATCGGTAATTTATAATGCATCACCTCAATCGGCCGGAAGGGAATATCACCAATTTGAAAAGGCTTCAGATCAATAGTTTTAAGGTTTACTTCGGGTATACCGGGATATTTTTGTTCGGCAAATACATAGGCAAACTCTCTTTTAAGCGCTTCCTGTACTCTGGTAGTTGCGTAAATATCAATGGCCGATTCCTGCCGGTAGTTAAAAGCCCTGATATCGTCCATGCCGGCAATATGGTCCTTGTGTTCATGGGTAAAAACAATGGCATCGAGGTGCTTAACTTTTGCACGAAGCATCTGATATCTGAAATCGGGTCCAGAGTCGATCACGATCACTTTACCCTCGGCTTCTACCATGATCGATGAACGGAGGCGTTTGTCTTGCGGGTCAGGAGAGGAGCACACTTCGCAATTGCAGGCGATCACGGGCACACCCTGGGAAGTTCCGGTTCCTAAAAAAGTGATCTTCACAGTTGTAAACGGGTTTGTTTGATCTGATGAACGAATGTGATCTGTTTTTCGTCGAGTAATTTTTGATCGAACTCCAGTTCGCGGATCAGTTCGGCAATCGCCTGTATCTTGCTCTCCAGGTTCGAGAATTTATTAACGACAACAATTTTGCTGCTGAGCAGCATGCAGGCACCTGTTTTAAAATTTCCCTTCTCATACCTCACCCTATATCCGGCAGAACGGAGCAGGGTTTCGAGTTTTTCAAGGGTATGAGTAGTAGGCGTCAGCATGCGTCTCAAAAATAGCAAGAAAAGATTTCAGTTAGGTGATTTCTGATAGGAGTTTTCTTTTTTCGTTATTAAATTTATCCAAATGAATGTCGCAGAAAATCATGTCAAAATATTGTTCCGCTACTACAGTGATGTATTAGAAGAAGAAATTGTCGAAACGATGTGGGCGATTCCAATTGATATAGAGCATGGCTTGTATCAGTTAGACAATATACCATTTTATGGCCCTTTAGTTGCTTCGGATGATATTGTTTTGGCAGAATATGACGAAAGCGAATCGATGTTAACTTATCGCATGACCGTCGAATCATCTGGTAATTCTATCATACTCGTGATTGTTTCAAATAGGCATAATGAAATAGAAAGCATTCGTGAAATTTTTTTGGGTATGGGGTGCAAATCTGAAAAACTGAACGAGAAATATTTTGCAATGGAAGTCCCTGTAAGTTGCAATTATAGCACTATTAAGAAGCAACTTGAAGCGATGGAAATGCAAGAAATACTAGAATACGCCGAGCCATGCCTTTCTGAAATCCATCAAGATCAGCTATTATAAAAGACTATTTAGATTTTTCTGATTTCAATAAAGAGCTTTTGTAAATAGAGCTCATTCGGGTCAGGATAAATTTCCTACCCAAAAGTTTAATTAAAAATGCCCCCATTTTGTTACTAAAACCCGGTATATGTGTCAATTTTCGCTTTTCAAAAGCATTTAACCCGTCTTTAGCAACCTGACTAACTGGCGTCAGCCAATTCCTTAGGTCGTTGAACTTTTCCCCCTCGGTCATTTCTGTTTCTATACCGCCGGGGGTAAATACGGTAATGGAAAAATTTTTGTTTTTTAGCTCAAACCTGAGTGCTGTAGCAAACCCAAGTAAAAAAGATTTGGTGCCCGAATATACCGCCTGGTATGGAATAGGGATCAACGCAGCCATACTCGAAACGATCATCAATCCACCTTCATGATTGTTGTTTTCAAAATATGTTGTCAGGCGGTTGGTCATGCGCACTACGGCATTTACATTGGTTTGCAGCATGGTTTCATATTCGGTCCAGGATAAGTCCCGGTGCGGACCGAAATGGGTGATGGCGGCATTCAATACGGCGGCATATAACTGATCATCAGCTAAAATATCGTCTAACGCCTGGTCAACTTCGCCAGGTTTTGACAGATCTGCTATCAGTAACTTAACTTTAACTCCGGTATTTCCTTCTAATTCTGATTTAAGTTGTTCGAGCTTATCTTTTCGCCGTGCGAGCAAAATAAGGTTGGCTCCATGGTTTGCCGCTAGTTGGCGTGCTATTTCGGCACCCAGGCCTGAGGAGGCTCCGGTAACCAATACCCATTTGTTCTTGAATTGCAGCTTAGTCATGCAGGGCATAAAGCTAAAGATTTTTTATAATCATTGATGTTTTAAGACTTTAGGGCATGATCGATTTTAATGAATTTTTTATCCTAAAATCACTACTTATTTTTAGATTCGTTCAAACGTGTCAAAACAATGATAAAGAAGTTTTTATTGATCGCCGGTATTTCCTGGATTTCTTTGTTTTCCTCCGCCCAGGAAAACAAAACCTATGCAGAGAAACTTGGCTGGCCCAAAGGTGCAAAAGTTTTGATCCTGCATGTTGATGATGCGGGGATGTCGCATGATTCCAATGATGGGGTTGAGCAAGCTACCAGCAATGGGGTGGCAACCTCTACCAGCGTTATGATGCCCTGCCCATGGGTGCCCGAGATCGTTGCCTATATCAAAAATCACCCCAATTTAGATGCCGGTTTACACCTGACACTGACCTCGGAATGGAAAAATTATCGCTGGGGGCCACTGGCAGGTAAAAGCAATGTTCCTGGCCTGGTTGATAAACAAGGCTGCCTGTACGCTGGCGTGGCTTCAGTTTATTTAAATGCAACGGCAGATGAAGTGGATAGAGAAATTCGTGCCCAGCTCGACCGTGCTTTAGCTATGGGCTTTAAACCCACACACCTCGATTCTCATATGGGCACCCTATTTGCCAAAGATGCTTTCCTTGAAAAATACATCAAATTGGGTATTGAAAAGCAGATCCCGGTAATGTTTCCGGGCGGAGATGACTCATTTTATCGTTCAGAAGCCAGAGCCGCTGCTATCGCCGAACTGAAAAAGCAAGGTAAATATACCGAAGGAATTAACATACCTGATGATCCGGCGCTGTCCAAAGCAAAAGAGCTCGGCAATGTGTTATGGGTAAATGGTCTTCCTGTTCTGGATGATCTGCACAACTCCAGCTATGATTGGAAAATGCCGGATATCGAGCACAAATCCGACGATGAAATCAGGCAATGGTATACCGACCATTATATCGAAAGTATCGGCAGGCTTAGCCCGGGGCTTACCATGGTGATCATGCATTGTACCAATCCCTCGGCGTCGTTTAAGTACATTTGCAATGATACTCAAAAACGCAAGGGCGATCTGATGGCCATGCTCGATCCGAGGTTAAAGGACTTTTTGGTTAAAAACGGCTATATCTTAACTACCTGGCGCGAAGTTATGGAGCGCAGGCAAAAAACAGGTAAAGGTCAATAATTGCTTCGGATGTAAAGCTACTGGCATCACCCGAAGCCTTTCAACCTATTTCAATCCGTAAACTGTAACCTGGCCCGAAAATGTTGCCAGATAAACCTTTCCATTGGCAATGGTAGGTGACGCGAATTTGGCATAATTGCCCGCGTAATCAGCAGGATTTGAGTTGTTGTTCCATAACTCTTTGGTGATATTACTCGCATCGAATGCACGCAAAATACCCGGACTTACGGCATGTTCAGCATCGCCGACAGCAGCGTAGGCTGTCCACACAATACCCGACCCGGCAGCGGTACCATTTGATGAAACAGAGATCATAGCACCATTTTGCCCATTTGGGCCCGAGGCTGAGGACATGATTTCGTTCGGTATATCGAAAATATTTGTGCTGCGATTGAACGGAAAGGCTTGTAAGCGGTCGTTTTCGGGCCATATGTAGACAAATTCATAGTTTGATCCTACGCCGTATGCCGGTTGGCAGTGCATATTTGAACTCGACCTTAAGGTAATAGTTTGCTGTACCTGGTTAGTGACAGCATTATATCCACCCATGTTGTCCTTATTTAACAAATAAATATTACCGTCTTTACAACTCGTAAAATAGTAGTTTGAATTTGGGATCAGAAATGAACCCATTGTTCCATAATCCAGGTCATTGTCTTCCAGGAACTGGTAGTTGCCAGGTGTAAAATAGGAGTTTATTGTCAACGAATTGCTTGAAGGTGTTAGCTTCATAGCACTTTCGCCCCGGTTAATTAGGTTAGTGGGATCGCCGTTTAAACCTACTGTGCCATTGCCAATAACAACATACAGGTTTCCCTGTGCATCAGCTGCCATACCGGTGCCGCTTTCCCAGATTCCCCCATCGCCACCTTTTGGCGTATCATTATAAACCAGCTGTTGTTGCAGTGATCCCGCGTTATACCCTAATATCCATCCGTGATAAGGTCCCCAATCACAATGCGATGAAAACGTAACATATACTACACCATTAAGCAGGGTTAATGCTGCACGCTGGTTATTACGCTGCGGATCGAAACTGACTACGTTGTTTGAACTTCCATCTCCGTTGCCGGGGTAGGTGGCCGTAATTAATACCGGACTTCCTGGCCGTTCTGTACCATCGATAATACTAACGGCGTGTAAGTTTTGTACAAAAGCGCTTCCATTTGTACTTCTGGCGACGAAATAAATGGTTTGTGCTACCGAGTCGATTACCGGCGTGCCAACAATGCCAATTTTTCCGCTAAAATCCTGGTATTGCCCACCGCAGGCGCCAGTCATATCGGAATTCAGGGGTGCTCGCATACCGGGTGCAGTATAGTTTTTCTTCCAGAATAGATAGCCGGTATCACCGTCGTAGGCGTAGATAGAATTATTGACAGTGGCAATATAAACCACATTACGTACTTCAGATGCAAGTTCAACGTTGGCTAGTACCAGCGGCTGGGCAAATACCTGATCGTCAACCGATAGTGAAAAAAGCTTACCGAACTGCGCTGCATTCACATTGCTGGTATTTAATTTTTTTTCCTGGTTGTTTAAGCCTGCCCGGGTAAGGTTATTGTGTTGGGTAAGTACGGAAATATGTTGGGCATTAGCGGTGTAGGGAATTACGGTTGCCGGATGATTGTCTTTCTTTTTACATGCAGCAAATGCTCCGATAATGAGTATAGCAGCGAGAGTTCTTCTAAACATATTTAATAATTGGTTGTATCAAAACTAATAAATTAATTGCCCATTTTGGCCTTCGATTGTGTTTTTTTAATTTAAGTATGGCATTTTTGTAGCATATTCGGACTTGAATACGTAATCTCTTAAAACGGGTACTTACAAGAGATTTATATTTCGATTTCAATTGTTATACAAATTTCCGGGTATTTCCGTTATTGTATTGTTCAAATTTTAACCTGATTATGAAAATTTATCACCTCTGCTTTTTAGCTGCAATTATCTCGGTTTGCATTTTTTCATGCGCCAAAACATCTGTTACTCCTACTAATTCCAACAACGGTTCCCATACTGATACCAGTACAACACTCACGTCCAATATGGCTCTGGTAGGCAAATGGAATGTTTTAACCGATACTGTTTCGTATGCCGGATTAAGAACAATGTACCATGGTGTAGCTGCAGATCATTATATTTTCACGAAATATGGTAACCTGTTTGTTAGCCTGGCTCCAAATAACTTTACTGATACCGCTATCTATGCTATCAATTCACTTAGCTATAGTGTGGTATGGTTAAATAAATCTTCAAGTATTAATGGAACGCTAAGCCGCATTTCTTCCTATTCTGCCCCGTATACTATAACTTCCGTTAATGCTGATTCGCTAATCCTCACCTCAAATGCACAAGCCAATCTTGGAGTTCGATATGAGCAGATTGTTTTCAGGAAGCAATAAGTAATTTTAAGCCAGACAGACCAGATAAGGTTATTTAGCTGATAATAAATGGCTTAAAGATTATATACTGACCAACTCGTCAGTTTGGCAAAATAATAACTAGCCATTTAGTTGCTTATATCTATTTTCGACAGGATCAAACGTAAACTTTATCAATTTTTGCGCTGTTTCTTGTGGGGTAACCTTGCGACCTAATAACCTGTACCCGCGAAAATTCCAATAATTAAATCCGCGATACCTAATAGCTGATACCCGAAAAACTACCTCAAATCCACCACTTCAACTCCCGGATGATCTTTCTTTTCGAATGAGAAAATATTTTCCGGCAATTTTGGATTAGGTGTAAGTGTGCGAATGGTATACGTATAGCGTGCGCCATTTTTATCAAAGATTAGCGCACTATGGATCAGTTTTTTAGACTTGTCTATCGCTAAACGAATTTTAAAAAATACTTTTTTCGCATCATCCGGACTAAGATCAATGATCTGGCATTTTACTCCATCTATCATATCGTCGCCGGTATAGACATATTTGTAACCGTGTTCATAAATGGTAAATAGCTGGGCAGGATTCAGGTTATCTTCGCTATGATCAACATCATTCAATTCGGCCTCTTTATCTTTTATCACATAGGTCCATTGGCTTTTACCATCGCTAATGATCTCCTGCAATGCGGTAGTTTTGTTGGTTGGATCGTAAATGGTAACCTTAAACTTATTTAATTTAGGCTGGGTTACTAAGGTGCCAAATTGCGTGCTTTTTACTTGCGCCTGCTGATCATCCAGCAGAAAAGTAAAATCAGCTTTGATCAAATTGTAAGATTTGTATTTTAAAGTTACCGCATTCAAAATTTTTTTAGCCTCCACATCTTTTTGTGCGAAGGATAGCTGTGTGCTTCCTGCGACCAGTAAAAGTATCAGTATTAGTTTTCTCATTTTAATGTCGGGTGTGAGTATTAGTTATCTCCTGTTTACAGGGATTTGTTAATTCAAATTTCTAAAAAAAATTAACCGTGGAGCATAAACTATTCACTAATGTCTATGAACTAATTATATGCTTTTTTGAATTTCGTCCAGGTGTTTCTCCAGGCTGTACTCATCACTGTACATTACTTCGCGGGCTTTGCTGCCTTCAAACGGACCAACAATGCCTGCGGCTTCTAATTGGTCGATGATTCGTCCCGCCCGGTTATAGCCGAGTTTAAGTTTACGCTGTATCAGTGAAGTTGAGCCTTGCTGGTGCATCACCACCAGACGCGCAGCTTCTTCAAACATTGGGTCACGGTCTGCCGCATCAAAATCTTTTGCACCACCGCTTTCGCCTTCGCCTACATATTCGGGCAGTAAAAAAGCGGTAGGATAGCCTCGTTGATTCCCAATAAAATCAGATATCTTTTCAACCTCGGGGGTATCAACAAATGCACATTGCAGACGTATCAGATCACTGCCGGTTGACAGGAGCATATCTCCGCGACCAATCAGCTGATCAGCACCGCCGGCATCTAAAATAGTACGTGAATCGATCTTTGAAAGCACACGGAAAGCCAGCCTTGAAGGAAAGTTAGCCTTAATAGTGCCCGTAATGATATTTACGGAAGGGCGCTGGGTGGCTATTACCAGGTGAATACCAACGGCGCGAGCCAACTGAGCAATCCGGGCGATAGGCATTTCCACTTCTTTGCCTGCGGTCATCATTAAATCGGCAAATTCGTCTATTACCAACACAATAAATGGCAGGAAACGATGCTTTTCGGGATCGCTGATCTTACGGTTAACAAATTTATGATTGTATTCTTTCAGGTTTCGGACGCCTGCGTCTTTCAGCAGATCATAACGCTGATCCATTTCAATACAAAGCGAATTAAGTGTGTTGACCACTTTTTTGGTATCAGTGATGATGGCATCTTCTTCGTCGGGCAGTTTAGCAAGAAAATGACGTTCTATCTTCCGGAATAAAGTAAGCTCAACCTTTTTAGGGTCAACCAACACAAATTTTAGTTCGGATGGATGTTTTTTGTAGAGCAGTGACACTAGAATAGCGTTGATACCAACCGATTTTCCCTGACCGGTTGCACCAGCTACCAGTAAGTGGGGCATTTTGGCCAGGTCGGCAATAAATACTTCGTTAGATATCGTTTTTCCTAAAGCAATGGGCAGATCCATTGTGGTGTTCTGAAACTTTTCAGTTGCCAGTATCGAACGCATCGAAACCATTTCGGGGTTTTGGTTCGGCACTTCGATACCAATGGTGCCTTTACCAGGCATTGGTGCGATGATGCGTATACCTAATGCTGCAAGCGAAAGCGCGATATCATCTTCGAGATTTTTGATTTTTGATATCCTTACACCGGGTGCTGGAATGATCTCGTACAACGTCACTGTCGGGCCTATGGTAGCCTTGATTTTGTCGATCTCGATATTGTAATGATTCAGCGTTTCAACGATCTTATTCTTGTTAGCTTCCAGTTCTTCGGCGTTAACCGTTATCTTGTTTGAGCCGTAGTTTTCAAGCAAGTCGAGTGTGGGGTATTTATAGGATGCCAGGTCGAGTTTTGGATCGTAAGTGCCAAATTGATCTACCAGGCTTTTTGCTTTATCCTCGTCTTCCTTTTCAATACTTAAGGGATTGGTTGGCCGATTGGTGTCGATAGTTAATGGAATTTCATCCTCAAATTCAGGCTCATGGGTTGTATTGTTATCGGGATGAAGTACAACGGGCTCGTGAAAGGTGGGTTTGGGACTAAGTTCAGTAACATGATCAACAGCTAATACACCTTCATCTTTTGTACGATTGCTGTTTTTGGGCCATTCGATAGGTTTTGAAGGAAATTCGTCTTCAATTTCAACCGGCTCAGGGCTTACATGTTCTACGATATCGGCATTCAGGGTTTTTGCACGCAACCTTGGTAGCCTGAAATCAATATTGTATGCAATGATCAGCACCGTAAGTGCAGCAAATAAAAGTATACCGCCGGTACCCGCTTCACCAACCTGTGCGTCGAGTAACCGGTTACTCCAGAAGCCAAAGTTGCCTTCTAAAAAATGAGGGACATCGCTTACAAAAGCATGGAAAAAACCTAAAGTGATGGAAATAAATACAATAAGAAAAAAGGAATAACCCAGTGTTTTGTTGACAGGATAAAGGCGTACTTTAAATAATAACCTGTAACCAACAATAAAGAAAACAAAAGCAAAAAGGTAGGAAGCAATGCCGAACCATTCGAAAATAAACTGGTTGGACAGTAAAGCTCCAAACTTGCCAAGCCAATTTTCAACGACCGGGTTTTTGATGCCATTATCAATCAGTTCCTGTTGCGTTTTAAACAGGTTGTGCCAGCCACCGTTAGCAACTGATACATAACTTTGATCTTCCTGCCAGGTGAACAGGTAGGAGGTAAAGGCAATCAAAAAAAACACCGAAAGGATCAGTAAAAATAGCCCGAGAATTTTAGCAGCCCTGCCATCTTTCAGGTTAAATACAGGCGCACTTTCCTTTTTCGGCCGTGCTGGCTGTTCCTTACCGCTTTTTGACGAGGATTTGTCGGGTTTGTTTTCGTCCCTTAAAGTGTTTGTTCTGAACTGGTTCCCTTTGATCGGCATCCTTTATTTGAAAGCGTTAAAACGCATCCGTAAAGTTAACAGAATTAACAAATATTGGGAACGTTAGGTTAAATTATTTAATCGGGCCTTAGCTAAGATATTTAGAAATTCAGCAAAATTAGCTCTTGATTAGGGCATCATTTTAGCTGCTGTAAAACTATAAGATTTGTATCTGAAATAGATGGTTCTGTTTGAAGCAATGGTACCTCTGCCTATTTTATCAACAATTGCCGAGTTATTAACCAGTCAGCGCTTAAACCAAATTTTTTAGTAATATTGAAGTATGAGCGTCGATTTACTGGAAGCCTATATTGCATCTGCCGACCTGGCAGGTTTGGGTACGCTTTTGCAACAAGATCCTGCCCTGGCTAAATCCAAAACTTCAGCTAATGTGTCGCCACTAATGCTTTCCTGCTATTATAAGAAGCCCGAGGTGACAGCTTTTTTGTTAAAATTCATTGACAACCTAACTATTTTTGAAGCTGCAGCCGCCGGCAAATTTGATGTGGTAGCTCATTTGCTTTATACGCATCCCGAAATTGTTAACGAGTATGCGAACGATGGTTTTACGCCGCTGGGCCTGGCTTGTTATTTCGGGCAATTTGAAGTAGCTCGTTACCTGGTATTGAAAGGTGCGGAGGTAAATTTACCGTCCAATAATGGCTTTAATGTTTTCCCGATCCACTCTGCCGCTGCAGGGAACCATACCGATATAGTAAAACTGCTGGTTACAAATGGCGCAAATGTCAATGTGAAGCAGCAAGTGGGCGTAACGCCTTTGCATTCTGCGGCTCAAAATGGCAATCCTGATATGCTCATTCTGCTGCTGGAAAATGGTGCCGATACCCAGGTGCGCATGGAAGGCGGCAAACTCCCCGCTGATCTTGCCCGTGAAAAAGGTTTTGATGAAATTGCAGAAATATTGAGTTGAAAATTAGTTTCCGGAATTAAAAATTCGAAATTATTTTTGCTGATAATTTGTGATAAAATGTTGCCTTAGTCTGGCTTTGGATATACAGCATAAAAACAATTATCTTTATTCGATAAACCCCCTATAGCCCCGATGACCGGCGACGATATTGTTTTGTTGGGCGATAAACACGTTGGCGAACCATTTGCGCTTGGCGCACGTGTGCCCAAAAATGATGGCGCCTATACAGGCCCATGGGATTGTACGGAATTTGTAAGCTGGTTGTATTACCAGGCTTTCGGTATTCTTTATGGCTGTAGCAATAACCAGGGCGATCCGCAAACAGCCGAAACCTATAGTGATTCCTGGGCACGGGATGCTCATGATTTGGGGCGCATTATCACAGTTGAAGAGGCAAAAGCTACGCCCGGTGCCGTTATCCTGCGCATTGCCGGTACCGGTGAAGTTGGTCATATTGCTGTTTCCGATGGCAACGGAGGAACGGTGGAAGCCCATGGCAGTATTGATGGTATCACCAATTCGGTGGTTGATGGCAGGCGCTGGGATATGGGTGTGCTGGTGCCCGGAGTAATTTACAAGCCAAATCCCATTATATCATACCGGCCACCAACTGTCGAGATTTATCGCCTTACTCAACCCAATATGGTTTCTACCGATGTAGGCCAGATACAAATTACATTAAACCGCAGGGGCTTTGATACCGATGGCGTCGACAATATTTTTGGCGAACAAACGCTCCGTGCTGTCAAACTTTTCCAGGATTCGGTTGGGCTTAACCCCGATGGTGAGGTGAGTGCACTTACCGCTGCTGCTTTGGGTATAAACCTACGCTAATCAAAAGCAATAAAATTATTAATCAAATCCACCATGCCGGTTTGCCTTTACCGGATCGGGCCATTTTGCAGGCAAGCCGGTTTTTGGATCTAAAGGCAATATGCTTTTATCGCGTGAGGTGGTTGCCGGGTCTTCCGACGCTTCATATACCATAATGGCAGTTAGGATAGCGTTGGTCCGAACATCATCAAAAACAATCTTGTCGTACGTATCACGGTTGGTGTGCCAGGTGTAAACGCCATATTCCCAACTGTTGGATCCCAGCGAAAAAGCCGGTGCACCAGCCGCAACAAAAGAAGCGAAGTCAGAACCGCCACGGCCCGGGGCTCCGGGAAATGAAGTTTTAACAGAATCCCGGATATACGCAGGTGCGTGTGAAAGCCAGCGGGTAAGGTATTCATACGAATTCAGGAATCCCTGTCCCGAAAGGTTTACAATCCGGCCAGTGCCATTATCCTGGTTAAAAACTGCTTGTATATGCTGCACAATTTCGGGGTGATCTTCTACAAATGCCCTTGAGCCGTTAAGGCCCTCTTCTTCGCTTCCCCAGTCGCCCACTATGATCGTTCTTTTAGGATTGGGGTAAACTTTTTTCAGTATCCGCAAAGCCTCCATCATGGTGATGGTACCAGTACCATTGTCGGTAGCACCTGTGCCGGCATCCCAGGAGTCAAAATGTGCCGAGAGTATCACATATTCATCCGGTTTCTCGCTTCCTTTAATCTCGGCAATAACGTTGAATGTTGGTACCGGACCCAGTTCTTTCGATTCGGTATGTACACTGATCTGCGGTTTTTCGCCCGATTCAGTTAAGCGGTATAACAGTCCGTAATCTTCCAGTCCAATATCGATCGTTGGAACCTTCTTCGTATACCCACCAAAAATCTTATCAACCCCAAATCCGTTCGACCAGGTTGAAGTGATTATGGCTGCGGCACCTGCATTTTCTAATGCCACCGGTAAGGTCTTTGTAGTTAGCCCGGTTTTGCGAATACGTTCGCGCCAGCTGTCAACCTGTTTGCTGCGGTCGGCTTTTAGTTTATCAAAGGAGTCTTTTGTGCCAAAATCACGCCAGTCGCCATCCGAACGGCCTGTGGGTTGGTTCATGCTAATCAAAACGAACTTACCCTTCACCGTTGGTAACCATGCCTTAAAAGCATTGCTGTCGGCCAGGTCAGGCAGAATCACAAGGTCTGATGTAATCGTTTTTTTACCCATACCCGGGCTCCAGGCCAATTGGATAGCCTCGAGTGTTTTGGTACGCGGATACACCAGATCTACGTGGGTTACGCCGCGTTCCCAGCCCCGCCAGTCGCCCCATTTCTCGATACGCGCATCAACACCCCAGCTCTTGTATTTGCCGAGCGCCCAATCGCCTGCTTTTTGCATTTGCGGAGTACCTACCAGTCGCGGGCCGATTCCATCAAACAGTTCATGCGCCATTTGCTGGAGTTGTGAATTGTCGGTTTCTTCTTTTACTATCTGGTCAATAACCGGGTCTTTGCTTTGAGCGAAAGTTGTTGTGGTGATAGCAGCAGTTGCAATCATGCAAAGTGCCGCAATACGTATGGGCAGGGCAATGGTCTTCATGCACCTAAAATAGGTATTTTAGGAGAGAAAAGTGTTTTGTTATCACTTAACAGTTATCGGGCATCGGGGAAAAGGGGGTGAATCTACTGTTTAGGATGCTCTTCTTCTCTTTCAACTGTAATCGTACAATCAGTAACCAATGCAGCAATTGCGCCAATTGCTGCCAATACGGGTAGCAACAATGCGCCTACAACGCCATAGGTCAAAGGGAAAGAAGCGATCTCCTTTCCTGATTTGTCGGTAATAGTTATTCTGGACACATTGCCCTCGGCGATCAACTCCTTCACTTTGTTTAAAAGACTTTCGCCATTGATATTGAACGACTCCTTTGCCATGATGTTGTTTTTGATTTAGATGCCGAAAGTGAAAGCTTGTTACGTAACCTAAGTGAAGACTAAATCCTGAATTTATTTGTAAAAATCAATGCCTGATTATTACAAATATCCCTGCTTTTTCAAATAATCTGTCCAGATCACATAAGCTGCTGGTTTCAGGTGCAGGCCTTCGTAGGAAAATTCGCTTTTCAAGCGGCCATCGGCGTCGATAAACAAGTGGAAAATGTCGATAAAAGTATAGTTGCCCACCGTTGCATTACCCTTTAAAAGCTTGTTTACAGCCAACACATGCTCTTCCTTATCGTAATGCTGGGGGAAGTTAGGCATGGTTGAATTTAGGGGTAGAATACTTTCAACAAAGATTTTTGTTTGCGGGCTTTTTAGATGAATTTCTTTGACAATCTTCAGGTAATTATCTGCAATGACGGCATCGGGTATGTCTTTGCCAATGTCATTAATGCCTAAAAGGATAAATACTTTCGCAGGTTGCCTGTCTGTGATATCCTTTAGGCGTTTAAGCACACCAAAGGTAATATCACCGCCAATGCCGCGGTTAAGTACTGTAGTATCGTTCAATACTTTTTTCCAGTCACCCATTTCGGTGATACTGTTGCCCAGAAAAATAACTCTGCCTAACAGGATAGGTTCAGCAGCAAATGCCTTTAACCGAACCGGGGTATGTTCGGGTATAAAGGGTATTGTATCAAATAAATGTTGATTGGTTACGTTTTGTGCTCCGGCAAATAACGGGATCAGAAAAAGAAAAAACAGGTATTTCATCGCTTAAAGGTAGCAAGTACTTATCGCAGAATCAATATAAAATTAAAGAACAGCTATATTATTGCCCAGTTTGCAGATCGCTGATTTTTTTTTCGGTTTTGGCAATTTTAGCGTTTAATTTTTTAACCTTTTTTCTGTCCTTATCCAACTGTCTTTGGGCGTCATCGGCATCGCTGCTTGCGTTGGCGGCCTGTTTCGCTTTTTTAGCGGCTTTTTTGGCATCGCTCAAATCACCGCCCAGCGCGTCGCTGGCTGCCTTTTTGCTGTCGGCCAGGGCATCATTTGATTTAGCAGTTGCATTAATCAGCGCTACTGAATCGATCGGGATCTGAGATTGAGTTTTAGTCAGATCGGATTGATATCCTGAAAGGTCAGCCTGCAGGTTCCGGATTTTTTTATTGATTTTGGCCGTATCGCGCTGGGTTGTATCAGCAAGATGCAGTGACACAGCATGAGCGTAAGCCGACAGGAACAATAAACTGGTAAATAAAAATAGTATTCGTCTTTTCATATTTTGGATTCGATTAAGCGTTAACCAATATTTTGCTAAATGTTATAAAGGGTCGATAGCGCGGAGCAACTGCATTTGGGTATGATCTTAACTTTACCTTTTATCAACCATTCGGCAAATTTGCCTTGAAAATTTCGATCTTTTAGTTTTTGACCTGATTTTATTTCCAACCATTTTTAACAAAGACCAGGGTTTTGCGTATAATTGCATCGTAAAGGTGATGGTGTTCCACCTATTTGAACCGTCCTGCCTATTTTGGTAGTTCTGATGAAGCCTGCGAAATATTGTTTTTATCGTATTTTACAGGCATGAATCGTAATTCCTTTTCCAACTTTTTTGAATCGTCTTACTTTCGGATTTTTAATTACTTCCTCAGGTGGACCGTCCTGGTTATACCGATCGCTTTTGTGATTGGCAGTTCGGTTGCATTTTTTCTTTGGTTACTCAATTTATCAATTCATTTTCGTTTTGAACACCCCTGGATCCTGTACTTTTTGCCGCTGGCAGGTATCGTTATACACCTGATTTATAAATTTTACGGCAAGTCGTCCGAAAAAGGCAATAACCTCATTATCGACGAGATACATACTCCGGGAGGAGGAATTCCCAAACGTATGGCGCCACTTGTTTTGGGTGCTACTATCATTAGCCAGTTATTTGGCGGTTCGGTAGGGCGCGAAGGTACAGCGGTACAAATGGGTGGGAGCATAGCCGACTTTTTTGGTCGATTATTTAAACTCAATGAACGCGATACGACGACCCTGCTCATAGCCGGCGTAGCGGCAGGCTTTGGCGCTGTGTTTGGCACTCCCTTAGCCGGGACTATATTTGCAATCGAGGTTTTGACCATTGGTCGTATCCAATATGATGCGATTGTCCCTTGTATCATTGCCAGTATTTTAGCCGACCAAACTGTGGCGCTCTGGGGCATTCATCATACGGTATATCACATCGATCCATTTGTGACAGAAAAGCCGTTTGCATTTCTTCCACCTACTTTCGATTTATTGCTTCTAATTAAAATTGTTTTTGCTTCTGCCCTTTTTGGTTTAACCAGCTACTTTTTTGCCGGGTTGGCGCACGGTATCAAAAGCCTCGGATTGCGCCTGATCAAAATTACCTGGCTGATACCTGTTGCAGGTGGCCTGCTTGTTATTGCACTGGTATTGTTAACAGGGCGCCAGGACTACCTGAGCCTGGGTGTAGAACCCCAATTTGCCGATTCGGTAACCATTCCTTCTGCTTTTCATGCCGGTGGGGCCTTTGCGTTTAGCTGGCTATGGAAGATTATCTATACAACCATTACACTTGGCACCGGCTTTAAAGGAGGTGAAGTGACCCCCTTATTTTATATTGGTGCAACCTTAGGTAATACCCTGTCGGCGTTATTGGATGCACCAGTAGGACTTTTCGCCGCCCTGGGCTTTATTGCAGTATTTGCAGCGGCAACTAATACGCCGCTTGCCTGCACCTTTATGGGTATCGAATTATTTGGCGGGCAGTATGCCCTTTATTTTGCTGTAGCTTGTTTTACTGCCTATTTTTTTAGCGGGCATTCGGGGATATACACGGCGCAAAGAATATCAATCCCGAAAGCATTTAATGCAAAGTACAACGATGAAACGCAGATCGGGCATTCGATAAACCGGCGCAGACAGAAATTTTACAATTTTTTGTCGGCAATAAAAGAGCGTTTCGACAAATTATCATAGCGTTTTGATCGAAATTAATTTCAAACGAGGTTTAATTTGAGTCGAGAAAATGAGACCAAACTTTGAGGAATTATCCCTGTTTACTCACTTCTTAAACTTTTAACGGGGTTGGCTAGTGCAGCTCTGATCGCCTGGTAACTTACGGTAATAATTGCTATCCCTACAGCGATGATGCCGCCGGCAACAAATACCCACCAACCAATGGTGATTCGATATGCGAAAGCCTGTATCCATTTATTCATAACAAAAAATGCAACAGGCGAAGCAATCGCGATTGAGAACAGCACCAATTTGATAAAATCTAAAGATAATAGCGCTGTTACCTGTGAAACTGATGCGCCCACTACTTTCCTTATACCTATCTCCTTGGTACGCTGGCGGACGCTGAATAGCGCAAGGCCAAAAAGCCCGAAGCAGGCAATAGCAATTGCCAATGCTGTGAAAATTCCGAAAAGTTTACCGAATTTGATGTCTGCCAGGTATTGTTTGTTAAAGCTGTCATCCAGGAAATAATATTCCAATGGGCGTTCAGGTACATTTGCTTTCCAAAAACTGGTAATCTCATTGAGGGATTGTTCGGGGTTGGTGGTATTTAATTGTAATGAGAAAAAGTTAAACTGACCGGGTGAAACCCGCATGGCCAGGGGTTGCATAGCTTTTTGCAGGGATTCGAAATGAAAGTCTTTAAAAACACCAATAACTTTGCCGGCTGCAGGGTACATATCAACTTTTATGCCGATGGCATCAGCAGCGTTGTTATAACCCAACTTTTTCAAGGCAATTTCATTGATCATAACTGATTCTGTGGTATCTGAGCTGTATTTTTCTGAAAAAGCTCGTCCCGATACTATTGGGATATTATACTGTCTGAGAAAATTAAAGTCGACCAGGTAAACTGGAAATTCTGCATGAATGGTATCGCCGGGAGACTTTGCAAAATCCATAGACCATCCACCAGAGTTCAAATCTCCCGGAACATTTGATGAAGCAGTAACACTTTTTACACCAGGCAGTCGATTTAGCTGTATAGCGATATATTGGTATTGGTGTTGAACGTTGTTGTCACCTTCAAAATTGATGACTAAAGTTTGTTCGGATTTAAAACCAAGATATTGACTTTGCATATACCGAAGTTGTGAATAAACTACAATAGTACTGATAATCAGGACAACCGATATAGTGAATTGCAAGACAACCAGGCATTGCCGGATGTTGATACTCCAGCGTGATGAACGGTAATTATTTTTTAAAGCAACAACCGGATTGAATGAGGATAGGAATAATGCTGGATAGCAGCCAGAAAACACACCAACACAAATGAATATCGAAGCCAATAGTACTAAATGAAATGCCGAGGTTAAATTTAGCTCAATGGCGGTGCCTGCATATGAATTTAAATAGGGGAGCAATAAACTACAAAGAAATATTGCCATTACTAATGCGACCAAAGTCATTAAAAATGACTCTGTAAAGAACTGGAGGATCAATTGCCCCCGCCTAACGCCATTGACCTTTTTTATGCCAATTTCCTTCGCCCGCTCAGCAGCCCGAGCGGTGGAAAGATTAATAAAATTGATACAGGCGATGAGTAGAATAAAGAGAGCAACGGCCGAAAATATATATAGAGTATTTATATTACCGGTAATACCCAGCTGATTTTCGCGATCTGATTTAAGATAAATATCGGTGAGTCTTTCAAACGAATAATGATGAGTAGTAGAGCTTCCAGGCTTTTGATGCCTATTTGAAAAGGCTGCCATTTGGCTGCTCAGTTTGTTGGCATCCTCAGGGCCTGCAAGTAGGATATAAGTATAAAAATCATTTGAATACCAATTGTTAAACATCCATACGTATCCCGAACCTGGTTTTTTAGCAGTTTCCATTGAAACTAAAAAATCGAAAGAAAAGTGGGAATTGATTGGGATATTTTTTGTAAGCCCAGTAACTTTAAAACTTTTGCCATCAAGTAACAAGGTCTTCCCGATGGGGTCGGAAGCTCCAAAATATTTGGCCGAAGTTTGTTCGGTTAAAACTATGGTCATTGGTTCAGTCAGCGCGGTGGCCGCATCGCCCTTGATCAATTGAAAGTCAAATATTTTAAATACGTCGGCATCAGCAAAGAGGATATTACGTTCCTGGAATAGTTTGTCCCCGTATTTTACCAGCGAATGGGTCCTTGTAAATCGTACTGCCAGTTTTACTCGTGAAAATTCCGCTTTTAAAGCTGGACCAACCGGTGCCGCCGACCCTGCACCGTGTTGCATTAAGGCGTTAGTTTGTTTGTCATCAACAACCCGGTAAATATTCGCTGCTTTGTTATGATAACTATCGAACGACATTTCAAATTCGATATAGAGCGCCATCAGCATAAAAGCCGTTAAACCGATAGCCAAACCTACAATATTGATTGCCGAAAAAGTTTTGGTACGAACAATGTTTCTAAACGCTATTGTCAAATAGTTTTTAAACATAATTTTTACTTGAATAAATTTTGCGGGTCAGCAGATTTGGGATTTCAATTCGGATGCCAATAATTTAAGTGCTTAATTTTCAGCCATATTAAAACTTTTGGATTTAACCTACCGTCCGCTTTTGATACGACAAGTGTTCGTTTTTGGCGAGTCAGCTTAAACTATTATCTCTTCCGGACATAAATGTGTTTCACATTCTTTTTTCCTGTATCACGTTCGTCGATATCGTATTTATTAAGACTCCTCACCAGGGGCAGCATTTTGGCATAACCGTAATTTCGCGGGTCGAAATCGGGTTGTTTTTTGATAATCAGGCTACCGAGTTCGCCCAGGAACGCCCAGCCATTCTCGTCTGCCAGGTCGTCTACGCTATCCGATATCACCGATGTTATTTCGGGTCCTATCTTGTTTAATGGATTTGCGTTCACGATAGGGGCATTGGCTGCTGGTTCTTTATTGGGCTCGGTACTAACGGGCTTTTCCTTCTTTAAAATCTCGATATAGATAAACTTATCGCAGGCTGTTATAAAAGGGTTCAGTGTTTTCTTTTGTCCTATGCCAATCACCTTCATGCCCGCTTCACGCAGGCGGGTTGCCAGGCGGGTAAAATCGCTGTCGCTGGATACGATACAAAAGCCGTCGACCTTGCCAGTATATAATATATCCATCGCATCGATGATCAAAGCGCTATCCGAAGAATTTTTACCGCTCGAATAGCTGTATTGCTGGATAGGGGTAATGGCATTTTCCAATAAAACGTTTTTCCAGCCAGATACCGTTGGTTTGGTCCAATCGGCATAAATCCTTTTAAAGGTTGGGGTGCCATATTTGGCAATTTCCTCAAACATCTCCTTCACATTAGCGTAAGGGACATTGTCCGCATCAATCAGCACTGCAAATTTGAGGTCCTTGTAATTTTCCATAATGATACACTTTATTTAAAAGGCGTAAGGTAGCACAAAGTTCAAATAACTTAGTGTCCAGACTGGCGAAGTTTTCAAAACTTCGCCAGTCTATTTCACCTCCCGATAGCTAGCCGGACACGTTTCGCCTATAACTTTACTTCACCCCATCCCTTTCGGTATTCGCGGCGGACGAATTGGTTAGCAGGCTCATAATTGGTTACGCGCATATTGGCACCATCCCATTGCAGGGCTTTATATCGCCCATTGAATTGGAAACGTTCCTGGTCGCCGTAAACCGGGTCTTTGTATTTGATTTTTTCTTGAATATCAAAGGTGCGCAGCAATAGATTGCCCATCAACACAGTTTCAGTCAACGGTCCTGCATAACCAACGAATGGCGAATCAACTTCCATTTTGCCATAACCGGCAATTGAGGCATCAATCCATTGCCACCAGTGGCCATCCATATCGCCTTCAACTCGGGGATATTTTTTAGGAACGTTAATGTCTTTATTTAAAGATAGGGGCAATAGGCGCGGGTGACTACCACCCCAGCCGCAGGAAGCCTTTCCTTTGGTACCAATGAATAGTGTGCAGCCTTCAAAATCATTTTCGCTTGGGATATCGCCTAAGGCTTCATTTTGGTTAGCATCAGGATCTAATTCGCTCAGGCGTTCAGGCGTTATGCCGCCGTCCATCCAATAAAGATCAAGGTCCTTGCCGTTTTGTTGTTTGAATTTGAATTTGATTGAACTTGAAACCGGACCACTTTCAGGATAAACACCTTCTTTAAAAATGCCCTGGTAAACAGTGCTTGCACTGCCCGAAACTTCGGTAGGATACCCCAGGCCAAGCAATTTAAACGGTGGCCCCATGATATGGCAGCCCATGTCGCCTAAAGCACCGGTGCCAAATTGCCACCAGCCGCGCCAGTTAAAAGGCACCAGGTTATCAATATAATTGGTCTCCTGGGCAGTACCCAACCACAAATCCCAATTCAATTCTTTAGGTATTGCAGGGCCTGTTTTTGGCCAGGTTATACCCTGGGGCCATACAGGTCTGTCGGTCCAGCAATAAACTTTCTGTATATCACCCAGTAACCCGGCTTCTATCCATTCACGCAGCGTGCGCATACCTTCACAAGATGCGCCCTGATCGCCCATTTGGGTTACCACTTTATATTTTTCTGAAGCCTGGGTTAATACACGGGCCTCGTAAATATCATGTGTCAACGGTTTTTGCAGGTACAAGTGCTTGTGTAACTGCATTGCACTTAAGCCAACAATGGCATGGTTATGATCGGGAATAGCTACCGTAACCGCATCAAAATTCTTGTGCTCTTTATCGAACATTTCGCGCCAGTCGTGGTAAAATTTAGCTTTCGGAAATTCTTTGATACGGGGAGCTGCCGCCCGATCGTCTACATCACAAAGAAAAGATATCTCGGCATTTTTCTTTGGTGAATTGGCATGGTGGTGAATATCATTCTCCGCTTCGCCGCTGCATCCTACCGCGGCAATGTACAATTTATCGCTGGGAGCTATATAACCGGGGCCGCCTAACACGTAACGTGGTACGATATAAAATCCTGCGGTAGCTACGGCAGCTTTTTTTAAAAAGTCGCCACGGCTGATGGAGCTATCTTGTTTTTTCTTTTCCATGGCCCTTATTTTTTATGAAGTGGTTTCACCGCAACTTCTTTAAAGAAAACAATATCATCGTCGCCATGGTTTTGCAAGCCAATGTAGCCGGCAAGCGGGCGTGGACCGCGGAAAGGTTCGAAATCAAATTTGCGGTCGGGAGTAGGTTGGCCTTCGGTATAGTCGGTAACCTTTTGGCCGTTGACAGTAACGATGGTACGTAAACCATCGAGTGTAATCTCCATTACGTTCCATTCAGGACCAGGTTTACCGGGCTTTGCCAATGGCTTGGTCAATGAATAAAGTGTTCCGGTTATATGGTATTCATCCTCGCCCGATGTTTCAGGGTGATTGTCGATCTGAACTTCATAGCCATAAAACACAGGCATCCATGGTTCGCGGGGCTCTAAAGGAATACGAATAAACACCCCCGAGTTGCTATTTGCCTTTTGCATGCGGTAAACAAGGCGGATCTTGCAGTTGCTGAATTTTTCTTTGCTCCAATATAAAAGTCCCATCCCGCCGTGACTTCCGGTTACACCATTTTCTACGTAACGTTTACCGGGCCCAACCATTTTCCAGCCATCCAAATCTTTGCCATTAAACAGCTGACGCCAGCCTTTTTCGTCCAATTTAGGTGGTTTGGGGATACTGTCCTGTGCTGAAGCGCCGAAGCAGCATGTGATTAATGCAATAGCAAACATTAGGCAAAGGCCCTTGCAAGTGATGTTAGTTTTCATGTTGTTAAAAATTAGGATACGGTGTGCAGGCGCACGATTCCGTGTAGGTTAAAAATTGTTGAAGCAAGATAGAAATTTTTAATAAATGCGTTCAGAAATATTAATATTTTCGAACATATACTCAAGATAAAAAACCGATTACTGTAAGGCTGGTTTCAATACCATGAAATAAAGTTGAGCGATGCGGTATTATTTACTTTTCAGCTAATACCACCCTGAATTTGTTTCGATAAACCACATGTCCGTTGGGCTGTATAAAAGCAGCAATAGCTTTTGCCGAGGTTTCATACACACGCTCGTAGCCGGCATATGCAATTACCCTGGCTGATACTCCGGTTGATAGCAGGCCTTTCAGCGCTGTTGCAATGTCCTGGTAATCCCAAACGGATAATATATCATCGGCACTTTTGATCTTAAATCCAACTTCTTTCAATACTTGTTCCAATAAGTGATTTTCAGTTAATGCAAATGGCCCCCTGGCTCCCGGCGGGGGTGGAGGCATCAGGCTGCCGTTTGCAGCCATATAAGTTGAGGTTTCGCATTCTTCGCGATTTCCCCAGATCATGGCAGCAAGCATTCCGCCAGATTTTAAAACACGCAGGGCCTCTGAGAGTGCATTTCGGGTATTCTCGGCATACTGAAAGGAGTTGAAGCCGCACACCACATCGAAAGTTTCATCGGCAAAGGGAAGTTCTTCTAATTCGCCAACCAGGAAATTCGCTCCCGGTACTCTCTCTTTTGCAAATGTCACAAATTCTTCGCTCGCATCCAGCCCGGTTACTGTCGCTCCGGTTTGATGTGCCAGGTTACTAAAATAGCCTGTTCCGCACCCCGCGTCCAATAATACAGTACCGTTGTTTATCTCTACATGTTTCAGCACATAATCATAACCGGCTTTTCCGGTTGGTTCCTGTATTGCTGCCCAATCTAAGGGATTTTGTCCCCACAATTTTCCTTGTATAGCCTTCGATCCCATAATTTAATTAATTGAGTCTCACAGCAAATCGTAACAAAACGCTTAACCAAATGTTCTGAAAATATTTGGGAAGCTACAACTGAGTATTAATTCTGCAATTCAAAAACAGAGGCTTCATATGGTTTCAAGCTGCCATCCGACGATGGCTGATTGTAGTTGCTGATCAACAATTTTGCTTTACTCAAATCAATTCCGGTTTTTGCAGCTGCAGCGTGATCCCTGAAATTTAGTAAAACCAATATTTTTTTACCATCAAGCTCTCGGGTATAGGCATAAGTATCAGGGTTTTCACTATCCAGCAGTGTGTATTTTCCGTAAACCAGCACCAGGTTATCGTGGCGTAGTTTAACTGCTTTCCTGAAATAGTTGAGGATAGAATTGGGGTCACTCTCCTGCGCTGCTGCGTTGATGGTTGTGTAATTTTGATTTACTTTGATCCATGGATTGCCGGTCGAAAATCCACTATTTGCGGTACCATCCCATTGAAACGGTGTGCGACTATTATCGCGGCATGCAAATTCAGTAGTTTTCATGAACAGCTTCATATCGCCTTTGATATTGATTTGATGCTGGTACTCGGTCAATGTAGCCTTGTCGCGGTAATCTTTAATATCGGTAAAGCCGGCGTTGGTCATACCCAGTTCATCACCGTTATAATAATAAGGGGTACCGCGCATGGTTAAAATAAACGTAGTTAGCATTTTGGATGAAAGTTCTCTGAAAGCTGGCTTGTCATTACCGTAGCGGCTTACCAGGCGCGACTGGTCGTGATTTGCTAAAAAGACCGAAAGCCAGCCTTTGTCGGCAAAAACGTTATCCCATTTGCTGAATACCTGTTTAAAATGCAATACGCTGTAACCCTCAGGCTTTGCAATATCTACACCTTCAAAAGGGTAGGCCATACCCAACTCATGCCGATCAGCATCTACCATATTATGGGCATCTTCGTTGGTATTACCGGTACCTTCAGCCACGCTCATTACATCATATTTGCTTAAAACTTCCTGGTTCATTTCTTTCAGATAATCGTGTAAATGGGGCTGCAGGGCATAATATTTTGAAAAATCCTTTTCATAACCTTTTGGATATACCGGCCAGGTTGTATCCTTGGCTGCAAAGCCAAAAGCATCCAGGCGGAAACCGTCGATACCCTTATCACACCAAAACTTCATGATATCAAAAACCTCTTTACGTACTTTAGGGTTTTCCCAATTTAAATCGGGCTGTTTGCGCGAAAAATAGTGCAGATAATAGGCTTTGGTGAGCAAATCATACCGCCAGGCGTCGTGGTTCACATCAAATAAACTGTAGCGCGGAGGAGGCGTACCGCGTTCGGCATTCCACCAATGGTAATACTCGCGGTAGGGGCTGGTACGCGAACTGCGGCTCTGTTTAAACCAATCGTGTTCGTCGCTGCTATGGTTAACAACAAGGTCCATCACCAGTTTGATGTCGCGGGCATGCAAGCCTTTCAAAAGTTCATCAAAATCGGCCATAGTGCCAAAATCGGTCATAATATTGCGGTAATCGCTCACATCATAGCCATTATCATCATTGGGCGAGCTGTAGATCGGATTGAGCCAAACCGCAGTTACACCAAGGCTTTTTATATAATCCAATTTTGAGATGATGCCCTTAAGGTCGCCTATGCCATCGCCATTAGCATCTTTAAAACTTCGTGGATAGATTTGATAGACAACAGCTTCTTTCCACCATTTACGATCGGGTTGGTTGATTGTTACTGTTTTTTTGTTTTGGCATGATAGCACAGCTATTAATACCAGGCAGGTTAATGCGAAAAATACTTTGTTCATGGGATCAATTGGTTTGACCAATATAAAAAAATTAGCATTACCGGGCAGGTAAGCTCCCTAAAATTTTAGGCAAAAAAATAGCCGGCTCATAACCGGCTATCCCCTAATTAATTTAAACTTTGTTTTCTGTAGATGTAGATTTATATAAAAATCTGTATTCGTTGATTGTTTTAAACTTATGGATCTTTTTTTTCATTAAAGTAATCAGCACAAAAAAATCAGGCCTATGGTGTTTTTTTCTACCAACCTCCTTTTAAACCCTCTTTTAAAGCATTCTGATAGTTTTCCATATCGAACGAGTAGAGGAAGGGGGCCTTGTGGGCTCCGCCTTTGCGTGGTTGATCCGAACGGTTCAATATGCCAAATGCCAGCATGCGGCGCTGGAAATTTCGGCGGTCGAGCTGCTGGTTGAGGATGGTTTCGTATAGCTTTTGCAACTCTGGCATCGTAAATTCCCTGGGCATCAGGTTGTAGCCAATTGGTTGGTAGTTTAACTGTAATCGTAAAGTGTCAAGCGCTGTTTTTAAAATGGTGCCATGGTCAAGCTCCATTTTGGGCATATCGGCCAGGTCATACCAGGCGCATTTTTCTGAAAGTGCGTCGGGTGTTGGATTAACATGTTCAAAGTCGACAAGCGCATAATAGCCAATGGTGAGGAATCTATTGGCAAACCAATTTTCGTTGGGTGGCAGAATATCCTTATACATTTCATTGTGCGGGCGCGACCGATCCGGATCACCAAAAACGTGAAACTGTTGTAAGAAAATTTCGTCGAGCCCGGTTCTGTCTTTTA
>CAIPPO010000124.1 GCA_903866915.1 uncultured Mucilaginibacter sp.
AGCGTAGGTTTGGTAGACGGTATCATTCAGCTACTTATCGAAAAAAATCAGATTCAAAACGATTAAAAAATTATTAAAAATTTGTTTAGGAATTAGAAAAGTATCTCTACATTTGACTCGCCCTCTCACAGGGCATGTTTTTCATAGGTAGATGTAGGGTCGAGTACTTGTTATTCGGCCCTTTTTTGTGCCCTTAACTTTAATGTCTACCTTTGCAGGGCAAATGAAAAGAAAGATCGTTATCGCCATTACCGGTGCCAGCGGAGCAATATATGCCAGGTTGTTGCTTGAGAAATTGCTGCTGCTGAAAGCGCAGATCACTGACCTGGCTGTTGTAATGTCAGATAATGCAAAACAGGTTTGGGAATATGAATTAGCAAACCGTGATTTTGAACAATTGCCTGTTAAATTCTATGCAAAATCTGATTTCATGGCACCATTTGCATCCGGATCTGCGCGTTACGATACCATGGTAATTGTTCCCTGTTCAATGGGCACCCTGGGCCGGATAGCCAGCGGCGTATCAGATGACCTGGTTACCCGTGCCGCTGATGTTATTTTAAAAGAACGGCGTAAATTAATTTTGGTAGCCCGCGATACACCTTTAAATTTGATACATATTCGCAATATGGCAACGGTTACCGAAGCTGGCGGAATCATTTGTCCAGCCGTGCCATCTTTTTACAGCCAGCCTAAAACAATCGAAGATGTAGCGATGACCGTTGTAAACCGAATCATTGACCTGATTGGCCTTGAACATGATAGTTATCGGTGGAGTGAGGATTAACCTGGTGGTCGCGATAGCTATCGGGATGTTAAACCGGTTGGGTATTTGCCGACAGGTATTGGGTATAATTAAAGCATTGGCATAATCAACCAAATCAACCCTTACTGCATGCCGGCAGGCAAGACATGCTAACATTACAACCTTCAAACGTTCCAATAATACAACAGTCCAACAAAAACCCTAACTTTGCGTCCAGTAAATGAACAAGAAAGTTGCATTTTATACACTAGGGTGTAAGCTCAATTATTCGGAAACTTCGACGATCGGCAGGCTTTTTCAGAAAGCTGGTTTTGACATCGTTGAATTTTCTGATACCCCCGATGTTTTTGTCATCAATACTTGTTCTGTTACGGAGCATGCCGACAAAAAATGCAGGAAAGTTGTAAAAGAAGCGCTTAAAATTTCACCGGGTGCCTACGTAACTATCGTGGGTTGCTATGCACAACTGAAGCCACAGGAAATTGCAGAAATACCGGGCGTAGATATGGTTTTGGGAGCTGCGGAAAAATTTTTGATCGTAGATCATATTCAGGATCTTACTAAGAATCCGAAAACTTTGGTTTACAACCAGCCGGTTTCGGAAGTTAATCAATTTGTTTCTTCATATTCATTCGGCGACCGTACACGCACATTTTTGAAGGTTCAGGACGGTTGCGATTATTCATGTACTTTTTGCACTATTCCGCTAGCCCGCGGAGCCAGCAGGAGCGACACTATCGAACACGTTTTGGAACAGGCGAGAGAAATTGTGGCGTCTGGGATCAAAGAAATTGTACTTACCGGAGTTAACCTGGGTGATTTTGGCATTAGGGAAGGTAATCGTGAAGATCGGTTTTTCGACCTGGTAAAGGCGCTGGATGATATAGAAGGGCTTGATCGTATTCGTATATCTTCGATCGAACCTAACCTGCTGTCGGATGAGGTAATCGAATTTGTTGCCCGATCAAAACGCTTTGTGCCGCATTTTCATATCCCTTTGCAATCCGGCTCGAACAAGATATTGGGCTTAATGCGCAGGCGATACAAACGCGAGCTTTATACAGATAGGGTTGCCCGAATAAAAAAGCTTATGCCTGATTGCTGTATCGGTGTTGATGTAATAGTAGGTTTCCCCGGCGAAAGCAGGGACGACTTTTTAGATACTTATAACTTTCTGAACGAACTGGATATTTCTTACTTGCATGTTTTTACTTATTCTGAAAGGGAAAATACCCCTGCAGCTGAAATGTCAGGCACTGTGCCCGGTTCAATGCGCGCCGACCGCAGCAAAATGCTTCATATACTTTCTGACAAAAAGCGCAGGGCATTCTACGAATCTCAGCTGAACAAAACTGCCGAAGTACTATTTGAAGCAGATATTAAAGATGGATATATGCATGGTTTTACCCGCAACTATGTAAAGGTAAGGGCCAAATATGACCCCGTGCTGGTAAACGAAATGAAAATAGTACAACTCACCAATATTTCGCCCGATGGCGACGTTGATATTAGCGAAACAGAAGAAATATTAGTTCATTAATTTTATAAATCCCCAGCAAAATACTACCCGATGTTTCCTTCGCTAAGCTCATTCATACAATATTTCACAGGCTGGAATATACCGCTACCGATCAATACCTTTGGATTATTTGTAGCCTTTGCATTTTTTGCAGCCTACTGGGCCTTTACTGTGGAGTTTAAACGTAAGGAAAAACTGGGCATTATTCATTCGTTCCAAAAAACCGTCATTATAGGTCAGCCGGCATCCATTGAAGAAATGGTGCTCAATGGCCTTTTCGGTTTTTTACTTGGATACAAGGTGGTTGATATGGCGTTCCGTTACCATGAGCTGATCAACGATACGCAGACATTTTTACTCTCCTGGCGTGGTAGCTGGGCGGGCGGTATAGTCTGCGCCGCATTGTTTGCTTATTGGGCCTATTTCGAAAAGAAGAAAGTTCAACTTACCGAACCCAAAGAACAAGAAATAACAGTTCATCCTTATGAACTAATGGGTAATATCCTGCTTTGGGCCGCTATTGCAGGTTTTATCGGTGCAAAGGTATTCAATGCCCTGGAGAATTGGGACGAATTTATGAAGGATCCCGTTGGAATGTTGATAGGATTTGCGGGCTTAACATTTTACGGGGGTCTGATCTGCGGAGGAGCCGCGGTACTTTATTATGTAAATAAACATGGCATAAAACCATTGACCATGCTTGATATCGGTGCGCCAGGTATGATGTTGGCATACGCAGTTGGTAGGATTGGCTGCCAGATGGCCGGAGATGGCGATTGGGGTATCGTTAACTTGCATGCTAAACCGCAATGGCTTGGTTGGCTCCCCAACTGGATGTGGAGCTTCAATTATCCGCATAATGTGAATGGCGAGGGGGTGCCGATACCGGGTTGCCCCGGGTTCAAATTTTGCGACGAATTATTACAGCCAGTTTATCCAACACCGTTTTATGAAACTGTAGTCTGCCTGATACTCTTTTTGATTATTTGGAGGATTCGCCCTAAAGTGAAAATACCCGGTGTACTTTTTGGTATTTACATGGTTTTTGCCGGTATCGAACGTTTCTTTATCGAATTGATACGTGTTAATACCAAATACCATGTAGCTGGTATTCCATTTACCCAGGCCGAATTGATATCGGTTTTGCTCGTTATTGGAGGTGCTATACTGATATGGCCGGCATTGCGCTCCAACAAAAATACTACTGCTAATGGATGATAGATCATTGACTGCAAAGCTGGCGGCCAACGAGGTAATACGCTTTATTTTTTCGGCCGGAACCGCATTCCTGGTGGATGTAGCGGCCTTTTATATACTGAATCATTACTTGCTGGATCGGAAATCATACCTATTTGGTTCTTTTTCCTTCAGCAATTACACTTTATGTTTGGCCATCTCTTTTTTCCTGGGAGTGGTGGTCAATTTTCTGATAACCCGGTATTTGGTATTTTACCAATCCCAAACGCATCCTTCCAAACAGTTCGTGCGCTTTGCGTCTGTTGCTATAATAGGATACTTTGCTAACCTGGCTGTTATTAGGTTTTTGATCGAAAAACTGCAGTTAAATCCGGATATTTCCCGTATCACTGCCGCTTTGAGCTTGTTTTTTGCCAGTTTTTTTATTCATAAGCTATACACTTTCAGCCTATCTTTACGTCAAGATGAATCTGGAGCACCTAACTGAACAGGTCGTAGCAATTTCCAAGGAGGCCGGCGATTTTATCCGGCGCGAACGGCTAAATTTTGATCCTGCAAAAATTGAATATAAAGGGGTAAACGACCTGGTTTCTTACGTAGATAAAGGTGCCGAGCGACTCATCGTGGCGGGTCTTGAAAAAATATTACCCGAAAGCGGCTTTATTACTGAAGAAAAAACAGCCACCAAACGTGGTGAACGTTTTAACTGGATCATCGATCCATTGGACGGTACTACCAATTTTATTCATGGCGTACCCACTTATTCTGTCAGTATAGCTTTACAGGAATACGATGAACTGGTTGCGGGTGTTGTGTACGAGATTAACCTCGATGAGTGCTTTTACGCGAGCAAAAACACCCCGGCTTACCTTAATGGAAAGGAGATCAAAGTTAGTCATATACCTACCCTGGCTGGTAGCCTTGTGGCAACCGGTTTCCCTTATTATAATTTTGAGAAACAGGCAGCGTATATCGAATTGTTTACCGAATTGATGCGCAGCTGCCATGGTCTGCGCCGCTTAGGGTCAGCTGCAGTCGACCTGGTATACACCGCTTGCGGGCGTTTCGAAGCTTTTTATGAGTATAACCTCAATGCCTGGGATATTGCCGCTGGCGTAGTTATTGTAAGACAAGCGGGTGGCGAAGTTGTAAATTTTAAGGGTGGGAGCGAGGTGATTGATACCCGTCAGCTATTGGCAACCAATGGCAAGATCACACAGGAAATGCTGGCTATGGTTCAAAAATATTTTTAAGGTAATACCACAAGAGAGGCAGTGTAATACCTTAAAATTCGCTGAAATCAAATTTATAAAGCTTCCGAAACCACTTCTGTCACTTCCGGAACCATTCTTTTTAATAAGGCTTCGATACCGGCTTTCAACGTCACCGTACTTGATGGACAACCACTGCATGAGCCGCGTAATTCTACGGTCACCACACCTTCAGTAAACGACTTATAGGCAATAGCGCCACCGTCCTGCTCTACAGCCGGGCGTACATAATCTTCCAGAATTTGCTGAATTTTGATTTCGGCATCGGTTCCTTCAAATACAACATCAGCCTTTTCTTCAACCTGTGCCTTTAACTCAGATTCAACTGCACCTTTAACAAATTCCTTTAAGATCGGTTCAACATCGCTCCATTCAGTTCCTTCGGTTTTTGTAACCGTAACAAAATTGCTGGCAAAGAATACACCGTTAACAAACGAAAACTTATATAATTCTTTAGCGAAAGGCGAGCTTTCGGCGCTTTCTTTTGTTGGATAGTCGACACTCCCATTAATAAGCAACTTGTTCACAATGAACTTCATGGTTGCAGGGTTAGGGGTTGTTTCTGTATATACGTTGATATTCATCGGGTGCTAATTAATTTTAAAAGACAAAGTTATACAGGTTTTTGACTTTACAGCAGAACGCCATGAGTTTTGACGGGCTTGTGACGTTTTGGTCATTGGTAATTTGTCATTAGGTCATTTGCAACGTGTCATAGGTCATTAGCCGTTAGTTGAAGTGACAGTCAAATCTGTGCAATCATCAAAATTAACCTAAATCTGGGATTTAAATCCCTGTATAATTGTAAGGGCTCACTTGCCTGATCTCTGCTTTAACTGCTTCACCTACGGCCAGGGTCTCAACAAAATCAGAGATGGTTTGGGCGTTGATGGCTGCATTGGTGCGGGTTAATTCTTTCAGGGCCTCATAAGGGTTTGGATAGCCTTCGCGGCGGAGTATCGTTTGTATCGCTTCGGCAACTACGGCCCAGTTGGCTTCCAGGTGGGCGGTGATCACGGGCTCGTTCAATAACAATTTACTCAAACCTTTCAGGGTCGATTTGATTGCTATCAAACTGTGCGCAACCGGGACACCGATGTTACGCAATACCGTTGAGTCGGTGAGGTCGCGCTGCAGCCGGGATACGGGTAATTTGGCGGCCAGATGTTCGAATAATGCATTGGCTATACCCAGATTGCCTTCAGAGTTTTCAAAATCGATTGGATTCACCTTATGCGGCATAGCCGACGAGCCTATTTCGCCAGCTTTGATTTTTTGTTTGAAGTAGTTCATCGAGATATAGGTCCATATATCGCGGTCAAGATCGATCAGGATGGTATTGATACGTTTCAAAGCATCGCATTGTGCCGCAAAATTATCGTAATGTTCTATCTGAGTAGTAAATTGCGAACGGCTAAGCCCAAGGATGTCATTTACAAAATGGTTGCCAAATTGCTTCCAGTTAATAGTTGGATAAGCAACATGATGCGCGTTGAAATTACCGGTAGCGCCTCCAAATTTCGCTGAGTAGGGGATTTGTTTTAGCAAATGAAGCTGACCTTCAAGGCGTTCCACAAACACTTGTATTTCTTTCCCTAAACGTGTTGGCGATGCCGGCTGACCATGCGTATGCGCCAGCATCGGCAGGTTTTCCCATTCAGTTGCATAGAATTTGAGTTGATCTAAAAGCTCCTTTATTGCAGGCAGGTAAGTTTCGTTGATCGCCAGTTTGAACGTATAGGGGATCGTCGTATTGTTGATATCCTGCGAGGTTAAACCAAAATGTATAAACTCCTTGTATTTTTCAAGGCCCAGTTTGTCAAATTCCTTCTTAATAAAATATTCTACGGCTTTAACATCATGGTTGGTGATCTTCTCAATGTCTTTAATGCTTTGAGCGTCATCTTCGGCAAAATTTTGATAGATGGCGCGTAACTTTCCTGATACATGGTGGTCAAAATCTTGCAGCTGAGGCAAAGGGAATTCGCAAAGCGCGATAAAATATTCAATCTCTACAAAAACACGGTATTTGATCAGCGCGTATTCCGAGAAGTAATCGGCTAATTTTCCGGTAGCATTACGGTAGCGGCCATCTATAGGGGATATTGCTGAAAGTGGGGAAAGCGACATATATCAATTTTGTGCAAAGGTAACAAATCGTTGCGGCATTGAAATAGGGAAGGTTCTTTGACATGGATTTGTCATCAAATTATAATATCACAGCGGAAACTATAAAATCAAAAAATGTTTCCATAGTTTTGACACGTTATGTCAAATAGTCAATTAGAGCGGATAATTTCAGGTGGTGAGGATCTCTTTTTAAGGAGTGGCATTAAGAGCGTAACGATGGACGATATCGCAAAACACCTCGGTATGTCCAAAAAAACGATCTACCAGTTTTTTAAGGATAAAAACGAATTGGTGATGGCCTTGCTGAAGAAGAAACTGAAAGAGGACGAAGAGAATATGGCTGCCATTATCAATAATTCGACCAACGTGATCGAAGAAATGATCGTGATGATGAAATGCCATGAAGAACTGTTTTCGAAAATCAACCCCGCTGTGATACACGATCTGCAGAAATATCATCCGGAGGCCTGGAAACAGTTTCAAAGCTTTAAGTCGGAAGTGATGATCAAGAAAATGGGCGATCTGCTGGTTAAAGGGATCAACCAGGGCTATGTAAGGCCAGAGATCGATGTGAGGGTGATTGCAAAAATGCATGTTAACCAGATCGAGATGGGTTTTGATACCAGCATATTCCCTGTGGCAGAATTCAATATCTGGCGGGTACAAAAGCAATTTCTGGAGCATTTTGCCTATGGGATTTGCACGCTGAAAGGCTATAAGCTGCTGAGCCAGCGTAAAAATATTTACGAAGACACAAATATTTAATACTGGTGACATAGGGCTGTCACAAGAGATTTAAATTTTTGTCAATACAATGCAAACAACAACTCAACATATAATATGAAACGTTTACTTATCATACTACTACTCACTTCAATCGGTCTGGGGAGCTATGCGCAGCAGGCTGCTCCGGCGGCAGTTCATAATTTTTCCTTACAGGATTGCATCAACTATGCTTTGGAACACCAGGATTCGGTAAAAAATGCCGGGCTTGATGTAAAGAGTGCCGAATATAAAATTAAGGAAACTATAGGTTCGGGCTTACCCCAGATCAATGGAGCAGCAACTTTTCAGGACTATTTAAGAACGCCAACCTCTGTAGCTCCTAATGGTTTGTTTACAGGGCATCCCGATTATAATGCGCCTTTGGTTGCCTTTCCTGTCGGAGCGGTCAAGTATAATAATACTTTATCAGTATCAGGAACCCAATTATTGTTCAGCGGTTCCTTCCTGGTTGGATTGCAGGCGGCCAAAACTTATAAAGAACTATCGGAGCGTAGTCTGGTACGGTCGAAAATACAGACCAATGTGAATGTAACCAAAGCCTACTACCAGGTATTGGTAAGTAATGAGCAGATCAGGCTGCTTGATGCGAATATCGCCCAGTTAAAGTTGCAGCTTGACCAAACAACCGAGCAAAATAAACAAGGTTTTGTTGAAAAGATTGATGTAGATCGTTTAATGGTTCAATATCAAAACCTGGTGACTAATCGGGCCAATATTCTGAGGTCGTTGGTACTCAATGCCGAAATGCTGAAATTTCAGATGGGCATGCCAATAGCTGAAGAGATTAGCCTGACTGATAAACTGGAAAGTGTTAACCTTGACCAGCATGCGGGTGATAAAATTGATACTTCATTCTATCGGAACAGAGTTGAATACAATCTGCTTGAAACAAATGTAAAACTCAACCAGCTGGACGTTAAAAGTAAAATGGCTGCTTTTTTACCAACCCTTAGTGCAAACGCAGGATTTTCCGGCGTTTACCAGGAAAACCACATAAAATATTTGTATTACCATCCATACCCTTTCAGTTATTTTGGCTTGTCCTTAAACATTCCAATTTTCACGGGAGGACAACATATCAATCAATTTAGACAGTCGCAGATCAGCGTTGAAAAAGCAAAAAACGATCTGTTCAATGTTAAAAATGCACTAAGCCTTGAAGCTAGTGCCGCGCAGATCACTTTTACCAACAGCCTCGAGTCGCTCAATACCCAAAAACGCAGTCGCGAACTGGCACAGGAGGTTTTGAGGGTTACAAAAGTGAAATACCAGCAGGGCGTAGGCTCAAGCATTGAAGTAAATCAGGCACAAACCGAGTTGGAAACTGCCGACAATCAATACATACAGGCTTTATATAATGCTTTGATCAGCAAAGTTGATCTTGACAAAGCATACGGACGAATTCAATAATCAGACACCACAATCACAACATATAGCACATGAAAAAGTTACTTTATATACCTGTTCTGGTTTTACTGGCAGCATGCAGCAAACCACTCGACAAAAAAGCCGAACTGGCCGATTTAAAAAAGAAAGCGGCAGATATCAATGCCCAAATCATCAAACTACAGGGGGAGCTGGGTTCAACAGATTCGGTAAAATCAACTGATGTAGCCGAACTTACCCTAAAATCCACATCGTTCACCAGCTATGTCGATCTGCAGGGCAGCATCGATGCTAAAGATAACGTTATTGCCAATCCACAGGCACAGGGTGTTATCACCGCAATTTATATCAAAGCCGGTGACCATGTAAGCGCTGGTCAAACCCTGGTACAGCTTGACAATAGCGTATTAAAGCAGCAAATTGCCCAGGCTGAAACACAAGCTAACCTGGCCAAAACACTGTTTGATCGCCAGAAGAACCTTTGGGACCAGAAAATAGGTACGGAGGTGCAGTTCTTACAAGCACAGGCAAACTTACAGTCGGTTCAAAAGCAGGTAGCAGCATTGCGCCAACAGGCCGATTTGTACCGCATCGTTTCGCCGATTAGCGGAACGGTTGATCAGATGGACCTGAAGCTGGGTCAGGCCGCAGCGCCGGGTGCAACAGCAATCAGGATATTGAATACCGATTTCCTGAAAGTAAAAGCAAATGTACCTGAATCCTATGCCGACAGAGTTCACCAGGGCGACCAGGTTGAAGTACTGATACCCGATGCCAAAGATTCGCTGACAGCAAAAATAACTTTTGCAGCGCGCGCTATTGACGCCGCATCGCGCAGCTTTCCGATAGAGATACAACTGGCTGGTAGCAACAAGCTAAAACCAAACATGACAGCAGTATTAAAAATTGCCGATTACTCCAAATCTAATGCTTTGGTAGTGCCAATCAATGCCATCCAGAAATCAGAATCAGGTGATTTTGTTTTTGTTGACGAAAATGGCTTCGCTAAAAAGAGAGTTATAGTACAGGGCCCGTCGTACGGTGGCAAAGCCGAGATCAAAAGCGGTTTGAAGACCGGTGATAAATTGGTAACCGATGGTGCCAGTGAAATTGAAGACGGCGATAAATTGAAAGTTTTGCAGGTTATTAACTAATCAGGCTAAAATGATTTCATGATGAAAGATTTAGAAAAAGAATTTAAGCCCTCGAGCTGGGCCATTGACAATAAAACGGCTATATATGTGATCATCGCATTGATCACGGTGCTGGGTTTGATCAGCTATAACCGTTTGCCAAAAGAGAACTTCCCTGATATTGCGCAATCAAAAGTGTATATCACAACGGCATACCTCGGACAGTCGCCTCAGAATATCGAAACCCTGGTTACCAAACAGATCGAAAAGCAGCTAAAATCGCTTAAAGGTCTGAAAAAAGTTACCTCGAACACGCAGCAAAACGTTTCAATTATTACTGCCGAATTTAACGCAAACGTTAATATTAGAGATGCCAAACAAGATGTAAAGGATGCCGTTGACAAAGCTAAGCAGGATTTGCCGCAGAGCGATAACAACCTGAAAGAGTCGGTGATCTCGGATATCGATGTGGCCGACCTGCCAATATTGTATATCAATATCGCCGGTGATTACGACCTTAAAAAGTTGAAGGAGTATGCCGACAACCTGAAAGACGATATCGAAGCCATGAAAGAAATTTCAAAGGTTGACGAAGTTGGGGCATTGAAACCAAATATTCAGGTAAATGTGGATATGAATAAAATGGCTGCCGCGCAAATCAGTTATTATGATATCATTCAGGCGATAGGTAATGAGAACATTATCTCGACCGCAGGTACGGTAAAAACTGATGGAGTACAGCGTTCTATCGATATCAAAGAAGACTTCAAGAATGCAGATGAAGTTTCGGCAATGGTAATTCGTAACCCAAGCGGCAAGGCAGTATACCTGCGCGACATTGCTACGGTTGTGGATGGTTTTCAGGACCAGGAAAGCTATGCGCGTTTGAAAACGAACGACAATGCTAATTTTAAAAATGTAATTACGCTTAACGTAAGCAAGCGGTCAGGCGAGAACCTGATCGAGGCTTCGGATAAGATTTATGCGTTGATCAAACTCAAGCAAAAAACGGTTTTCCCTAAAGGATTAAGTATAACTGTAACAGGCGACCAATCCGATAAAACACGTACTACTTTGAATGACCTGATCAATACCATTGTAATCGGCTTTATCCTGGTAACTATTATCCTGATGTTTTTTATGGGTAGCACAAACGCTATTTTCGTGGCGCTTTCGGTACCGTTATCCTGTTTTATAGCGTTCCTGGTAATGCCGGTGATCGGATTTACGCTCAACATGATTGTGCTTTTCTCCTTCCTGCTCGCGCTGGGTATCGTAGTAGATGATGCCATCGTGGTGATTGAGAATACCCACCGTATTTTCGCCAATGGCCGTATACCGATTAAACAGGCAGCAAAAATGGCAGCAGGTGAAGTGTTCCTCCCTGTATTCTCAGGAACCATGACTACCCTGGCACCATTTGTTCCGTTGGCATTCTGGAATAGCCTGATAGGGCACTTTATGTTCTTCCTGCCGATTACGCTGATTATCACACTGCTTGCATCATTGGTGGTTGCCTATATCATGAACCCGGTATTTGCGGTCGATTTTATGAAACCGCATCATGAAGGTGAACATGATCATCCAAAATTTGATCGTAAAGTAATACGTGCGCTGACTATTTTGGGTGTGTTAGCTGTTTTGGGTTATCTAATGAACGTAGGTATAGGTAATTTCGTTGTATTTGCAGCGCTATTGTATTTATTCAACCATTTCGTACTACTCAAAGTGATCGACAGGTTCCAGAAAAATGCATGGCCGCGTTTCCAAACCTGGTATGCACGAGTGCTCGAGAAAGCTGTACAAAGGCCATGGCAGATACTGGTCGGTATCATTGCACTGTTTTTTGTAACTATAGGTTTCGTATTTGTTCGTAGCCCTAAAGTTGAGTTTTTCCCGGCGTCGGATCCTAACTTTGCCTATATCTATGTAACAATGCCTATTGGTACCGATCAGTCTTATACCAACAAAGTGGTAGCCGACCTGGAAAAAAAGGTGGCAACCGTCGTTGAACCAGATAAAGATATTGTTACTTCGATCATTTCAAACGTGTCGGTTGGTGTAACAGATCCACAGGACGAGGACCAGGGCACTTATTATAACAAAGGAAAAATTACCGTTGCCTTCGCAGAATTTGGCAAACGGAACGGAAAAGATACCAAAGCAATATTGAAACGTATCCGTAGTTCGGTACAAGGTTATCCTGGTGCTAAAATTGCAGTTGCACAGGAAAACAACGGTCCACCGGTTCAAAAGGATGTCAGTATCGAAATCATTGGCGATAACCTGGATACCCTGGTTCATACTACTGCCCGTTTGAAGAAATTCATCGATCAGCAAAACATCGCAGGTATTGAAGAGTTAATTCCCGATGTGCAGAATGATAAACCAGAGATTGTTTTTGATGTGAACCGCGAACGTGCTAACCGCGAAGGCATTAACACCGGGCAGATCACCCAGTCGCTAGGGGCAAGCATATACGGTGTAAAAGCTTCTGATTTCAGGAATACCAAAGAGGATAATTACGAGATTGATGTACGTGCGCAGAAAGACCAGCGCGATAACATTGATGCAATCCGGAACCTGAAGATCACCTACCGCGATTTAGCCACAGGCGGGCAGATCAGGCAGGTGCCAATTTCTTCATTTACTGATATACGCTATACCAATACTTACGCCAATATTAAGCATAAACAACAGCGCAGGGTGATCACTTTAAATTCAAATGTGATTAAACCTTACAATGCTAACGATGTAAATGCAGGTATTTTACAAGCAATTAACGGTTTTAAAACACCAGATGGTGTAAGTATTCACATGGGTGGTGGACAGGAAGACCAAGCCGAGGCAGCAACGTTCCTGGGTACAGCATTGGCGATATCTTTTGGATTGATACTCATCATTCTGATGACGCAGTTCAACTCTATAGGCAAAACCTTTATTATATTGAGTGAGATTTTCTTCAGTATCATTGGTGTATTTCTAGGCATTGCGATATTCAAGATGACTGTATCCATCGTAATGACAGGAGTGGGTATCATTGCGCTGGCTGGAGTTGTGGTGCGAAACGGTATCCTGCTGGTTGAGTTTACCGATATGCTAATTGAGCAGGGGGCCAACCTGCATGATGCAGTAGTGGAAGCGGCCCGTACCCGTATGACGCCGGTTTTGCTTACCGCTACAGCTGCCATTTTAGGTTTGATCCCATTGGCTGTAGGCTTTAATATTGATTTTGCAGGCCTGTTCACCAATTTCAAACCGCATATTTATTTTGGTGGTGATAACGTTGCTTTCTGGGGACCATTGTCATGGACAATGATCTTCGGGCTAAGTTTCGCAACTATCATTACTCTTATCCTGGTGCCATGTTTATACATCATCCGGGTGAGGCTTAAAACAGCTTTGTTCGGCAATAAAAAAGCTGAAGCCCCAAAAGTTGAATCTGAATTGGCACCTATATCCTAAAGGATACTGGTGATTTAATACAACCGATCAGATTTAAATAACAAAAATAAAACCCTGCCGGTATGTTGCCGGCAGGGTTTTATTATGTATACAGATTTTATTTTATTGCCTTGATCCTCTGTCAGTTTAGCGTAAAAAATAGCTGGAGCTGCATGGTAAATAATCAGAGCTGGTATATTTGACTATTATTTTAGTTTAACAATAAATTGGGTTTCCAGCACCCCAATTAAAGATACTTCTTAATATTCAGAGGTGATTGTTTTAGAGTGATTGAAGCATCCTGGTTTTTAACCGGGGTGCTTTTTTAATTTTCGTTCATGCGCAGCATGCGCCAGTTTCTTTTATCGCCAACATTGCCGCCGACAAATTTTAACGTAATTTCAAAACTGGTTATACTATTTGAGCCGGGCTGGCCTTTTGCTTCTGCGTAAGATTTTACGACAAATACCGAGTCGGGTTTCTCAGCACATTGATAGCCCGATTCGGGGAATGCAATATTTTTATTTTTAATAGTAGGTCTGATAAACTGTTTTGCAACCCTATAAGCGTCGTCGCTGCCGGGGGCGCCATTCATCATTTCGTCCCGCGAACCCGACAGTGCAAATCGCATAACGAATATGCCGAAAATGACGATTAGTGAAATGATAGCAATCAGACCTTTCTGAAAAAATCGTTTTTTGTGGGCTTTATCTTGTAAAAAGGCGTTCATTGTTTAAGAACGATTTTGGTTAATAAAATTGATAACAGCGACTTGCACCTTCAAATTTTTGCGACCTATCGCTACCGTTGGCATTGCCCGGAAGCGTGGTTTCATAGCCCAGGCTTCCTTCCTGCGTGCCCGCAGTATTGCCGTATGTTAAACCTAATACCGGTGCATCGTGGCTTATTCCGAAACGTAGTTTTTCGCCGCCATCGCGGTTAATAAACAAATCGAAGATCAGCGAAACCACAACTGAACTCGGACCGGTTTCATTGCCACTCCTGTACCACAGGCCAACATTAACGCTCTTGTGTTTATATTGCATACCTACACTGTAAGATTCAGCATTAGATTGCTTATAAAATACAACAGAAGGTATCACATACGTTTTTTCATCAGCATCAATATTATCGTCAAACGGATCAAGACTCAGGCGATAACTGACATGCATATTGGTGCGTATCGGTAATTTAGCCGGCGTTCCGGTGAACGATTCGTTTGGCTGATTTAGATGTTGCAGCGCTAATCCTATGTTAAAATTGTTAATCGCAATGTTTGTGCCAACACCCGAGTCAAAAAAGAATTTGTTATTAAATGGAAAAGAACCTGCAGCAGCAGATGTACCTGAAACAATACCCAATGTAGGATCCAGCTGATCGCCAAAAACGAGTTTATTGTAATCCAGCGTGCGATTTGTAACACCACCCTGTAACCCGAATGAAAGTACAAAGTCCTCTGATCCGACGCTGTAGGAATATAAACCTGAAATATTGGTCAGGTTAAGATATGCAGTTCCTTCGCTGCTGCGGGTAACTAATAACCCAATTCCACCCCCGAAACGGGGTACATTATAATCGATTGATGCTGAAATATAATTAAAGCTGCCGGGAACGGCGGTCCACTGATTTCGGTAAATAAGATTCATTCGCAGGTCTCCTTCAAATTGTCCGGTGAGCGCGGGATTAAGGTACAGCGGCGAATTAAAAAATTGCGAATAAAGGTGATCCTGCGCTGTTGCCGGTTTATTATAAAATAATAGCATCAATAAAAACAGCGAGCCTCTGGCAATACCTTTCATTCTTATCGAATTAAATGAATTACACCTACCCGTCTGGGCTGGGAATGATTGTAGGACATCCCTTTCCATTCGGTGCCATTGACAAACGTAGCTGATGCCTGCCATACATATACCCCCTGTTGTGCCGGTACGCCTTTGAAAGTGCCGTCCCACCCTTCAGTTGGTGAGCCATAGGCATTCAGTTTAGTTGTTTCCCATACAAGTTCACCAAAATTATTGAATATCTGCAAGTGCCATGTTTTCATTTGAGTGCCTTTTGCCATAAATATATTTATTTCTGAATTTGGACTGCTCGGTGTAAACGCATTCGGCAGGAACACATCGCCCGTGAATACGATATCGATGATTTTTGTAACCGATGCCGAACAACCGCCGGCAGGGTCAGTAGCAGTTAGTTTTACTACATAGGGTGATTTTTCTGTAGAAAACAGATGGGTAAAAGGTGCATAGTCGGTATTGATGATTTGACCATTGCCGAACGTCCAGCTATAGCTAAGGGACGCTGCCGGAATTGTGCCTGCATTTGGTGTAGTATTGGTAAATACTACGTTTCCGTCGGCATTCTGAGCATAGGTAAAATCGGGTTGCGGTATAGGATAAACATTAAATATATCCAATCCCGAAGCCGGAGCATCACCGCAACCATTATCGCCGGCAGTTATTGAAACATAATAAGTACCCGGGGCGGTAGGGGTATAGCTAAGTTCGCCAATACTACCCGGTATTGTCGCTATTGGTTTTTTATTGGAATCATAGATCGTGTAAGTAAAACGGTCGCCGCCAGTGGAGACGTTCTGGAAAATTATTGGCTCCCCAAGGCAAACGGATTGTTGATTGTTTTTGATCTGGACCATCGAAATAAGCGTTGATGGCGATGCCGAAATAATGATCGGGGTTGAACTGTTCTTGTTATCGCATTGGTCGGTAACTACCAGGTAAACTGTATAGTCTGTCGGTTTCGTTGGGGCAACAGGCTGAAAAGTAGCGTCACTTTTGTCTGTTTTTTGTATATGCTGAACGACGGTGCCAGATGCATCTTTCAGGTAAAAGTCATAAAATGTATTGGTACCGGGGGATAAATTTTGTACGGTTAGTGCAAATCCTCCGCAGGCACTGGTTTGCGCCGGATCGATGATAGAAAGGGGCACTGCCGGACTTATAGAAATTGTAGCTGTAAAAGGCGTTTTGATGTTGCAATTACTTAACGGGCTTAGGGTGATAGTATAAGTAACCTCTTTACCGTCAAGCGAGGGTGCATAGGTATGTGGTGCAGGGTTAATGGCATTTGAAGAAGTTCCGTCACCGAAATCCCATAAAAAGCCACCCGTAAGTGATGGTGTCGACGTATTGGTGAAAGTTACAGTCGTTGGGCCGCAACCATGTGTTTTATCTATACTAAAGCTGGCATTTACGTCGCCCGCAGTTTTAATGTTAACGGATGATGTCGAAATTGCGCATGGTGGCAATCCATTGATGCTCCAGGTAAAGGTGTAGGTGTTTCCCTTTACCAGGTTATTTACCTGGGTATTTGGACTATTGGGATTGAGAATTGTAGCAGGTGGACCGGCGGTTTGAGTCCACACACCGGTAAGCGGCCCCGGGCTGTTCCCATTTAATACAATAGTTGTTTG
>CAIPPO010000125.1 GCA_903866915.1 uncultured Mucilaginibacter sp.
GCCGGGCCTCGTGCCCGGCTTTGGTCAGTCATTCATTATTTAGATTATACGAGGTTCTTTTTGATATAGGCTATACTTTGGGTTATGCTGTTAAACGGATCGCCCGGGCAAATATCCTGTTCAACAAAGAAATACTTCAAACCGGCTTGTTTACTATGTTCAAATATCCTTTTGAAGTTAACAACGCCATTTCCTACTTCGGTAAACATTTTCTTTTCGGTTCTGTCCATATCCTTGATGTGCCAAAGCGGGAAACGGCCAGGATGTTTTTCAATCAAAGCAACCGGATCCTGACCTGCCCGTGTTAGCCAATAAAGGTCAGTTTCGAATTTAACCAGATTCTTGTCTGTATTTTCCAATAAAATATCATAAGGCAATTTGCCGTTTTCGGGTATAAATTCAAAATCGTGGTTATGATAGCAAAATTGCAAACCTGCTTTTTTACTGATCTCACCGGCCCGGTTAAAGTCGTCGGCTAATTTTTTATAATGATCCAGATTGCCTCTTTCTTTTGGTGAAAGCCAGGCGCAAATCATGAATTTCTGACCCACCGAAGCGGCATCATCAGCAGCTTTATCCCATCCGTTCAATAAAGTGCCCTGACTTTTTGCATCTTCGCCAAGAAGGTAATGTGCACTTGGCATAATCAGGTTGTTTTGTTTGATCAATTGGGCAAATGCTTTCGGTTCGGTGCCATAATATTTGCCGTCACCATAAGTGGCCTCTACAGAATTGTAGCCAATTTCAGCAACCCTTGAAAGTGTTCCTGCAACACTTTTGGCCATGGCGTCCCTAACCGTATACAGTTGAAGGCCAATATATTTTTTATCATAAGCAAATAGGCTGGGAGCAGCTAATAAGCCGGCAGAAACCAGCGCTGAAGTCTTTAAGAATTCGCGTCTCGAGGTCATAATTGGTTTGGTTAATTGGTGTTATTGTGTAAAAGTAACACAATAAGTTTATTAATAAAAGAGCCTGAATATTTTTTAAGCCGAACTTTGTGATGCTTGATAGGGAGAAATACATCCCTCAAAATAATCGAAATACTATGGTTTAAACCAATTGGTTAAATAGCATTGCTGGTTGCTATTACCTCGCTAAGATTCGCTGTTGCCGGCTTGTTTACAAAGAATCAACTTTATATATTAGAAGAAGAAAAAAAAGTATCGTCCGTCATGACAATAGCCACTTCATTTCCTGCTAACGGCGCACTCAACCCAAGCGGTTCAAAACAACGTATAGTATCTATTGATATTTTACGGGGACTTGTCATGTTGATCATGGCCATAGACCATGTACGCGATTTCTTTAATTACCATCACCCCGAACCAACTGATCTGGCAATTACTACACCCATATTATTTTTTACCCGCTGGATCACCCATTTTTGCGCACCAACCTTTGTATTTCTCAGTGGTATATCGGCCTATCTGGCTGGTACAAGAAGAACCAAAAAGCAGTTTAGTACTTTTTTGATCAAACGTGGCTTTTGGCTATTGGCTGTCGAATTTTTGGTGATCACCCTGGCTATTACACTTGATCCGTTCTACCATATTTTTATTTTGCAGGTTATCTGGGCTATTGGAGGAAGCATGGTGTTATTAGGTTTACTGGTATGGCTTCCGGTACCTGCCGTTGCTGCCATCGGTGTTATCCTGGTTTTTGGACACAATATTTTCGATATCGTTAAAGTTCACTTTATCGAGGATACTGTACCGGGTAAACTATTATTTTCCGGCGCGGGGTTTGGCGGCTTTATTCCTTTTTCAAAAGACAGGGGAATGCTAACGGCTTATGCCTTATTACCCTGGGCGGGTTTAATGTTTATTGGCTATGCTTTCGGCACTTTATATGCAAGGGGCTACGATGCCGTTAAACGACGCAAAATATTGCTATATGCAGGCCTGGGTGTATTGGCCTTGTTCTTTATACTCCGATACCTTAATGGCTATGGCGACCCTGCACCCTGGTCGACCCAAAAAACGACGGCTTTAACAATCATTTCGTTTTTTAATGTCAGTAAGTATCCGCCTTCGCTCGTTTATATGTGTATGACCATAGGCGCGGCGCTGTTGATCCTCTCAGCTACCGAAAAAGCGACCAGTAAATTATCGGCAATTTTGGTGGTTTATGGTAACGTACCCTTGTTTTATTACCTGTGCCACTGGTTCCTGTTAAAGATCATTAACGTAATTGCTTTTTTTGCAATCGGTTTTAATGTGAGTCAAATTAACAGCTCGCACCATATGCCGCCAATCTTCCAGCCAGATGAATTTGGATTTAGCCTGGGTGGCGTTTACCTGATATGGGTACTGATGATCATTTTGCTTTATTTCCCTTGCCGCTGGTACAGTCAGTATAAGAAAACGCACACCCAGTGGTGGTTGAGTTATTTGTAATTTAAATTGATCCCCGCGGGATAGGCTCGGCTATAAAAATTGTTCTATCACTCTTTTAATTTGAGCAGCCTGCATCACTCCGCTTTGGCGCCAAACTGATTGGCCCTTTTTGAAAAGCATTAAGGTGGGCACACTTTGGATCTGGTATTTATTGGCCACAGCCGAATTTTTGTCGATATCGATCTTCAGGATAGTTGTTTTATCGCCCAGGGCAGCTTTCAACTCTTTGAGTATGGGCGGCATCATTTTACAAGGCCCGCACCATTCGGCTGAAAAGTCGACCAGTACCAGTTTTTCGCCATTAATAATCTCCAGGAAATTCGCCATCGTTTTTTTGTTGTATAGTTCTGCTAACAGTTTTATTGCTGTTTTGTTATCGAAATTACCAAACAAAGTTAGCACCTGATTGTAGCTCTTACATACAATACATAAACATCAATCGTTGATTGTTGTTAATAGCTTAAAGCTTTGATTTATTTGATTTTTAACAAAAGCGTAATCTTTTTAAGCAATTTACCGCATAACCCATCGTTAGATTTGTAGTAAGCGATTGCTACAATATTCATTCATTTTTGATAAAGAAAGGATTCATTATGTTACGCACGACAGTTTTCAATCCGCGCTACCAGTTTCATTTGCTGATCAACTTCAAACAAAAAGATGAGCGGAGTATAGCTATACTGCCCAACAGGTCAGGCCAATTCCGGGTAGTTGATCAGGGTGATATTTTGGGTGAATTGGAATATGATCAGCATTGCAATTGCATAGCAAGCAGATGTAACGTGCCCAAACATATCCTTGCCCAGATAAAAAATGGGATCCGGGATTTTTTGTTGAACTCGTTTATTCACCCGCTCAGTCTAACGTAAAAACACGCGGGATTTTGCGTAGCCTTACTTATCCGTTTTGATTCGGGTTGAGGTATATTTGTTTTGTTCCGAAATTCAAACAAAGCAATATGAGTATCCAGAAACGTGTGCCCATCGTAGGTAGTAACAAAGCTGCACATGCTTTAACTGGCACTGGCACTATCGATCCTAATGTCATTATCGAGGTTACTGTACGTATCCGTCGCAAAAAGTCTATAGAGGAGAAGCTCAAAACAGGAGGGTTGATCTCACACAGCTCCTATGAAAAAGCTTTTGGCACCGCTCAGCGCGATGTTGAAAAAGTTGAACTGTTTGCCCATCAATACCAGTTGAGTACAGTAGATATTGACCTTGCACGGCGGAGTTTGACCTTAAGCGGTTCTGTCAGCAATATGGAATCGGCGTTCGGTGTGAAGCTTAGCGGCTCAACTGATTTCGAAGGGAAACCGATCAGGGTGCGTGAAGGTGAGATATTTATACCCGCAAATCTCAAAAATATTATTGAAGGAGTTTTCGGCCTGGATAACCGTCCGATAGCCAGACCGATGTTCAAAGTTTCGCCAAATGCCGGGAGGGCAACGCCGGCAATACCAGCAGCAACTACTTTTACTGCCGACCAGCTGGCAAAGATTTACAACTTCCCCACAGGATTTGATGGTAAAGGGCAGACAGTTGCGATCCTGGAGTTTGGCGGTGGTTACCAAACGACCGACCTGGTTAACTATTTTAAAGGTTTAAACATCAACCCACCCCAAATCAAATCGGTTTCGGTTGATAATGGCCAAAACCTTCCAACTACCCCTCAAAGTGCGGATACCGAAGTAATGCTTGATATTGAGGTTGTTGGTGCGGTAGCACCTGCGGCGAACCTGGTAGTTTATTTTGCGCCAAATTCTGATCAGGGCTTTCTGGATGCCATCACTAAAGCTATCCACGATAAACATAATAAGCCATCTGTATTGTCCATCAGCTGGGGCTCAGCCGAAGTTAACTGGACCAGCCAGGCTATGACCAGTATGAATGAGGCATTTAAATCAGCTTCACTTTTGGGTGTAACAGTTTGCATAGCCTCCGGCGACTCCGGCTCGGCCGACAGTATCGATGATGGGAAAGCCCATGTCAATTTTCCGGCTTCAAGCCCCTATGTGCTGGCCTGCGGTGGCACCAGTTTACAAGTTAATGGAAACGCTATTGTGTCAGAAGTAGTTTGGCACGATTCAGATTCCTCGGCCACTGGCGGCGGTGTGAGTGAAATATTTCCGAAGCCAGCCTATCAGAACAATGCAAATGTTCCTGTTTCTGTTAATACCGGTTTTGTTGGCAGGGGAGTACCTGATGTTGCAGCCGATGCCGATCCTGCTACCGGTTATAAGGTATTGGTGGATGGGCAGCCTTCGGTAGTTGGCGGTACCAGCGCGGTGGCACCCTTGTATGCCGGCCTGGTAGCCAGGCTCAACCAGCAAAAAGGCAAACCTTCCGGATTTATCAATCCTGTAATTTATGCAAACCCTTCCCTTGCCCGTGATATCACAGTAGGTAACAACGATACCACTGCGGATAATAAAGGCTACACTGCGGGTCCGGGTTGGGACGCCTGCACCGGATTGGGGGTCATCTCTAAATTTTGAAATATTCTGCCTAAATAACATCGCCTCTTTGGGATTTTCCATGAGGGGCTAACACGGAGCCGGTAATTACACGTAATTGCTGGCTTTTTTGTGTTTTAGGGATTGCAGAGGAGAATATTCTGGTAATGCGATACCTTACCCTGGGAACCAGGGGAAGGAGGAGGATAAGACACGATTACGGGATTTGAGGGATTGAAAAGATCAATGCGAACCAGTTTTTCGCCGTTAGCACAAGCTACCCGAAATCAAAACGGCCCTGTGCGATACCTTACCCTGCAAAGCAGGGGAAGGAGGAGGATGGGGATTAGACACGATTGCAAGATTTGAGAGATCGCTGAGATCAATGCGAAGCAGATTTTCGGCGTCAACACAAGTTACCCGAAATCAAACCGGCCTCGTGCGATACCTTACCCTATGAAATAGGGGAAGGAGGAGGATGGGGTTACGAACAGGACTGGCGCGCGCACCCGTCAAGGCGTCCAAGTTTTCTCCTCACCCCAACAGTACACCCTGTCCCGGCTCGTCGAAATGACATGTTGTTTAGTATGGCTTTTTTACAGCCCGGTTTGTGCCGGATTATTAACCGTACCGGCAAAAACGATCAGGCCGCTTTTCATTTCACGGATAGCAAAAAAGAACGGGTGATCTATCGTTAACTGGTAATTGGCAATCGCAGTCGGACCAACGATAACTGTTGTTGCTGCCGCTGCCTCGGTACCAGCTTCATCAACAGCGATATAAGTATTGTGCTTCACATCGGTAATTTTCAGGTTTCCTGCCGGGTTGATATGGGTAAAATTAGCGGAGTCTGAAAAAGCAATACCCATGCCCATGGCCGAAAGTTGGTTTTTAAGACTGGTAGCGTAACTGAATTGGAATTTTGGAATAGAAACATCAGCCGATCCACCCGATAGTTTGCCGATCAGGGCTGCCCAGGTAGTGCTGTTCAATGTCGATACAAGATTATTAAGCGATTGACCCGTAGGTGGCATAACGAAGACCATACTGTATTTGTTATTGGCGTACGGTAGTTCGAGTATAGTGGCATCCTGGTTTTTAAAGAAGTTGCAGGCGATATGACCGTTCATAAAATTAGTTTCAATCTCGCTATTGTCGGGCAATACAAAGCTTGAAAGTTTAGTGGATGCCGGGTCGAATTTATTGGCCCAAATGCTTTTGAAATAGATCGCATTGATCAAAAACATCAGATCGGTGCTTTTTATCGAACTGATCACTTTGCTGATCTTTCCGTTAGTTTGGTCACTTACCCAGGTGTTTATGGTATTTACCGAGTTGGGGTTAGTAAAATCAAGCGATTGTACAGCAGCAAGATAACTGGTGTTGCCGGTATTTAAAAAAGAAGGCGTAACACTAAAGTCCTGACGGTACCAAATAGAGTTGGCGATTTTTAAGGATGTATTCGGATCAAGCACAGGCAGTTCGGTGATCAGCTTGTTATAATAACTGTTTACCTCGTCCTGGGTAAAATTACCGAAGCCCAACGCTGAGCGTATCGAATCAAGTGTTGCGCCATTGGCACCATTGCTGGTCATGCCCAGGTCCATGCTAACGCTAAGGGGAGATAACATCAAATTGCTGCCACTGGTATTACCAGATGAAACACTGCGGAAAAGATTAAAGGTAAAATCATTGTTGCCGGATGCCTGCTGCAATTGAGTAGTACTAAGGTTCAGTTCAATGCCTTTTCCAGGATTTACATTATTGCTCTTCTTGCATGCCGCAGCCAGGGTAAGGATGAAGGCCAGCGTTAGTAGTTTAAAGAAGTGTTTCATAGCGATACCAGTCTTTTATTTTACTTTACGCATTAAGCACTTGCATTGTTACAGGGTTTAAAATATTTGGATGGCGAGTGATAGTATCCACCGGGATCATTTTGCATGTAAAGGTAATTTTACCAACTTAAGGGAAATATTTCCATAAACATTCTCTAAATTTCATCAAAAAAATAGCGGTTATGAAACGTCGTAATTTCCTGTTGAACACAGCGCTGGCTACCGGTGCTTTAACGGTTTTTGGTAAAAGCAGTTTTGCATCTATTTTGGCGGACCCAACTTATCAGTTTAAGCCGCTGCGCGGTAATGTGGGTTGGTTTGCCGAGCAGGGCGGCACTATTGCCTGGCTGGTAAATAAAGAAGGCATTGTTGTAATTGATGCCGAGTTTCCGGATCCGGCTAAGCACCTCATTGCCGAGCTGCAAAAGCAATCCGACAAACCATTCCAATGGCTGATTAACACCCACCATCATGGCGATCACACCAGCGGAAATATCTCCTTTAAAGGAATTGTAAAGAATGTTGCCGCGCATGCCAATTCGCTCACTAATCAAAAAAATGTTGCGATAGCTCAAAAGAAAGAAGACCAGCAACTATACCCCGACACTACCTTTACCGATACATGGAAGATAAAAGTGGGTGACGAGCATATCAAAGCCTATTACTTCGGTGCAGGGCATACCAATGGGGATGCGATCATCCATTTTGAACATGCCAATATCGTCCACATGGGCGACCTGGTGTTCAACCGCCGTTATCCTTTTATAGATAAAAGTGCAGGAGCCTCAGTCAAAAACTGGCCTCTGTCATTGGAGGCAGCGCAAAAGAAATTCGATAAGGAAACTATATTTGTTTTTGGTCATGCATTCGATCCTGAAAAAGTGATTGGAACGAAAGAGGACCTCAAAGCCATGCAGAACTACCTCGAAAAGCTGGCAGATTTTGTGCAAAGCAGTATTAAAGCGGGTAAAAGCAAAGATGAAATATTACAGACCAAAGCCATCCCCGGAGTAGACGATTGGCAAGGCGATGGTATCAATAGAGGGCTGGAAGCAGCCTATCAGGAATTCAGCAGTTAAAATACCAGTAATGAGATTATATTCCCTTCTTTTTATTTTCCTATTGCCGCTGGCTCAACCGGGCGAGTTAAATTCAACCAGCTTGTTGAAAAAAATGCACGCTAAATACCATGGCAAATGGCATCAGACGCTATCATTCAACCAAACTACAGAGCTATATAAGAATGATAGCCTGTACAAAAAACAAACCTGGTTTGAAAGGATCTACTATCCCGACAAACTTCGAATTGACTTTGATAGCCTGAAAAGCGGTAGTGGGGTAATCTTCAGGTCCGACTCAACTTACGTTTTTAATAAAAACAAGATCGGACGTTCGATCAGAAACGAAAATGAACTGATTTTCTTTTTGGGCGGCATGTATGCCGAATCTTTAGATAAAGTGCTGGCGCATTTTAAAGACTTGCATTACGATCTTGATAAGTTTCATACTGATATTTGGAAAGGAAATCCCGTTTATGTGATCGGCTCCGAAAAATCGGGTGAAAAAGTCAACCAATTATGGATCGACCAGGAAAACCTGCTGCCGGTGCGTTTTATCAAATACGAAAGCGATACCAAAGAAGAGGGGACATTTGAAGATCACATCAAACTTAAAGGAGGTTGGAGTGAGACACTATGCAAATTCTGGATTAACGACAAACTGGTACAGGTTGAAAAATACCATGATTTAATTGCTGGCGAGCCCCTGAACAAAAATATTTTTGAACCGGGATTGGTAGGAAAATAAAGCCAGCCGGGATCAGCATTCAGGTATGGTTTCAAAAGTATTTGCTTCGGTAAACCTGACCGTTATTTTTTTATTAACTTTAGGTATGCTCAAAAAACTATTCTTCCTGTTTTTACTGATTCCATTGGCAGTGCCGGCGCAAACGGTTATTCCGCTTTGGCCAAACGGTGCACCGGGCTTCGAAAAGTTGAAGGATATACCCGAACAAGCTAAAGACTATTGGGTAAAAAACATCAATAACCCCTCACTATCAGTTTTTCTTCCGGCTAAAGAAAAGGCAAATGGTGTCGCTGTGGTCATTTGCCCAGGCGGCGGACACCGGCTTTTAGTTTATAATGCAGAAGGCGTTGAGCCGGCTAAATTTCTGAATAGTCTCGGCATAACCGTTTTCGTGCTAAAATACAGACTTGCAAGAGATACCAATTCGCCATATAAAATAGAAGTTCATGCTAAACAAGACGGCCTTCGTGCGATGCGTTTGGTACGCAGCCTCGCGGGGCAATACGGGTTAGATACAAACCGCATTGGCATGATGGGTTTCTCGGCAGGTGGGGAAGTTGTGGATATGGTTGCTTTTGACCAGGAAAGCACTAAGCCCAATGTTGCCGACCCGATCGACAAGCTCAATGCAAAACCTGATTTTTTGATACAGATCTATCCCGGTCCGCTATTTATACCGGATATTGTACCTGCAAATGCGGCGCCCATATTCTTGCTCGCCGCTGATGATGATCTGTGCTGTTCTCCATCGGTAATCAAGTTATTGCAGGCCTACCGGGCAGCAAAAGTTCCGGTTGAAGCCCATATACTCGGTAAGGGCGACCACGGTTTTAATATGGGAAATCGCTCTAAATTGAAGTCCGTCAATACCTGGCCGCGGCGCCTGGCCGACTGGCTCGAAGACAACAACTATTTTAAACCGGTGTCAAAAGACCGGCCGAAGGTGCTGCATTGATTTTTAGCCTATAGTCTATAGCCGATCGTCCATCTTCTGGACCAAATGTCCCAAAATGACACGCAGCAAATGACCCAATGACGCAATCTGCTCATATACAATTTATTAGCCGGCCCTCCAGGCACCACCGGAAATCGCGATAGCAAAAATGGCAGTTTGTAGAAAAGTTATATTGATAATCAGGCTATTAAGTAGGGAAGAAAATTTCCGGTCGCCGTATTATCTAAAACCCTGTGGGTAAGGCATTTAGCCCAATTTGTTCAGCGTACCGGTAATTTTTGCCGATTTTACCCTGTAAGTAGCTGACTACCAGCTAATTCGAAAATCCGGTAAAGCGCCAGAATTTGAACACTTAAGGTGCTAATTATCATTTACTTGCAAAAATCTTCGAGCGCGACCGGACACCAATAAGCTATTTTAACCCCATAAATGCCTCTCGAACAGGCAGTTTTCGGGTTAGAACAGGCGTTGAACAGACGATTTGTGTGAACAGTTGCATAGTTAATTTCTGATTTGCTAACCAACAAATACCTACCCCGCAATGCCGCAATGACGTGCAGCAAAACTTCAATCAACCCTTAAGGGCTTCTATCTCTTTTAGCTGCTTCGGCAGGTATTTGCCCAGCAACTGGTAGCCTGTTTCGGTAACCAGGAAATTATCTTCAATGCGGATGCCACCAAAATCCCGGTAGCTGTTAAGCTTATCGTAATTGATGAAATCGGTAAACTTCTTTTCTGCCTGCCAGCGGTCTATCAGTTCGGGAATAATATAAATACCCGGCTCGACGGTCAGCACAAACCCGGCCTCCAGTTCGCGGCCCAATCTCAACGATTTCAGACCGAATTGCGAAGTTTCCTTTTTGAGTTCGCTGGTATAGCCTACATAGGGCTCGCCGAGGTCCTCCATATCATGGGTATCCATACCCAGCATGTGCCCCAATCCGCATTGAAAAAACATGGCATGTGCGCCGGCTTCAACAGCTTCAGCGGGGTCGCCTTTCATAAGTCCGGCTTGTTTAAGGCCCTCGGCCAATTTTAGGCAGGCCGCCAGATGGATATCCAGGTATCTCGTTCCCGGTTTCAGCATGCTGATTGCATGGTCCATGGCGTTTAATACTACCTCATAAAGTTCGGCTTGCTGTGTGGTAAATTTATTACCAACCGGGAAAGTACGGGTAAGGTCGCCGCCATAATGCATATGGTTTTCAGCCCCAATATCGCTCAGCACCATGCGTCCCTGCGTTAGCGTATTGCCGTAATAATGGGTATGCAGGGTTTGTCCCTGGGTAGTAATTATGGCAGGATAACCCAGGCGGGCATTATTGGCAGCAGCAACTTCATAAGCTTTTGCTACCAATTCGTATTCTTTGATGCCAGGCCGGCTGTGTTTAATCACGGCAGTCATCATATCGATGCTGATATCGACTGCCTTATCCAGCTCCGCTATTTCTAAAGGCGTTTTGATGACACGTTGTGCGATGACAGCTTTGATCAGTTTTATGGAAATGGCATCTGCAACATCCTCCAGGCTGGTATTGAACCAGGAGGCTAATTTGATCTTATTTTCAGGACGATAGGGGGGAAGGATATGTACTATTCGGTCCTCAGTTAGTGCTTTATGTACATAATGGGTTATGTCGGCATAAGGACGTGTACTCACAACACCTACCATGCTTGCCATCTCGTTTATGGTTGGCAAAGTACCTGTCCAAACTATATCGTCAATAGTAAGCTCATTGCCAAAAATCACAACTTCCCCCGAATCAGTATCGATGATGGCGGCTAGCAATGGTACATCCAGTCCGAAATAATAGAGAAAACTGCTATCCTGCCTGAAGGGGTAGCAATTATCTTTATAATTCATGCTGCTGTCGTCATTCCCCAATAAAAGGATAAGTCCATTGTTGCCAAAATTTTCTTTTAAAACCTGCCTTCGGTCGGTGTATACCTGCTTATCAAAAAGATTGAGTTCCATGCAGGCAAATATAAGCGATGTAAAGGTTGTATTAGTTGAAGTGATTGGGCGTAAAAAAACAATTAAATCAATACAACTAATACAACCAATAAAATCAAATTACTTCTTCCTGGGTCCATTCGCTAAAACGAATTCTGCTACCTGTTTGCCCAATTTTGTGGAAGCATCATTATCTGTAGGGTAATGGATACCACCGTAAACACGACTCCAGCTATTTTCAGATTCACCATCGCTTAAAGACTTAACAGTTCTGGCTGGTTCACCCGGTGTTGTTGTATGAAGCTCCAGTGTATTTTTATCACCGAAGAATTTTTTAAGCACATCAAACCCTGCCTGAACCGTACCGCAATGACCGCATGGATAGGATGGATGCGGAGGCGTGGCAAGCAAAGGTGTCCATTTTGCATAGTTATTGGTTACGCCGCCATCAGCATCAGCATTCAAAGCAGTTACTGGCCTCCAATACAAGTAAAAATATTTCGCATCCCAAATTGCAATTCGAGCATCAGCTTCGGCAATATCGGCCAATACAAAAATGAGAGCGTTTTGCTCAATCGATGTTTTGCGAGCGATAGCCAAATATCTGGCCGCTTCGTTTACTGTCAGTTCCGCATCCTGTTTGTAAAACTGAGCGATATGGGTTTGATCAGCTGTCCGGCTTGTACTGGTTGCAGAACCAAGATCAGCTACTTTAGCCAATGCTTCATTATATACTGCACCGCCAACAGCTGGTGGTGGTATAGGTCTGAACTGGTTATCTGATTTTAAAAGAAATGGCTTAACTTTTCCCCATTGCTGATTGATACCCGGGGCCAGCGCTGGCGGCGTAGGACGGTATTGCCCAACGCCAGGTTTTGCCGGGCCTTGATAACCAATATTTGGTTCAGATCCGTCGTTGGCTCGAAGTGCAATAATATCTGCGGCAGCAGCGGATCCAATTTTTTTTCCTTCCTCTACTGGTCCGTCATCGACGGCAGCAAGGCTAGATGCCAGTGCGGAGTCAATATGCTGAGACTGAGCGGGAAAATAGTTTACCAATACATCGTGTGCGGCCTGCGCCACTGCGGCCTGTATTGAGGCTGGTCCACTTGCAGGGGCGTAAAAATGGTAGGGTGTGCCAAATTTTTTAATAGAGTTTACGGCATCATAAACGGCTATCGCTTCGATGGCCTCTATTCTGCTTCCAAGGTTACTGTTGTATTTTGCAACTTTGGTTGCCTTTACGGTGATCAGGTTCCAATCGGTTACTACATCTGCCGATGCAGTATTGATATACCCAATAAAAGCCAGCGCTGAAGC
>CAIPPO010000126.1 GCA_903866915.1 uncultured Mucilaginibacter sp.
CTTGCCGATCATCCCGATCATTGATATACAAAAAATTGAGACCGAAGCCGACCCGACAAAGGAAGGGCATTATATCAATTCTGACTTTATGAATGGCCTGAATTACAAAGAAGGAACGGCCAGAGTTATAGTCCATCTTGAGGCAAAAGGCGCAGGTAAAGCCAAGATCAATTACCGTATGCGTGATGCTATTTTCGGCCGCCAGCGGTATTGGGGCGAACCGGTACCGGTATATTTTAAGGATGGCTTGCCTTACCTTATCGATGAAAAACACCTTCCTTTGCTTTTACCCGAAGTAGATAAATATTTGCCAACCGAGTCTGGAGAACCGCCACTGGGCAGGGCTACCGACTGGAAATATCGCCCGGGTGGAGCCTCGCCTAAATCTTCTTCAGGAGATAGTACTTCAATAAATGAAGAAAGCAGTTCCCTCTCCACCGGAGAGGGCCGGGGTGAGGCTTTTGAATACGAACTCAGCACCATGCCGGGCTGGGCAGGATCAAGCTGGTATTGGTATCGGTATATGGATGCGCACAACGCCGGAGAATTTGCTTCAAAAAAAGCGATCGAATACTGGAAGGATGTTGACCTCTATATTGGCGGCAGCGAACATGCAACCGGTCACTTGTTATATAGTCGTTTCTGGAATAAATTTTTGGTGGATTTGGGACTGGGCATTGAAGAAGAGCCTTTCAAAAAGCTGATTAACCAGGGGCATATACAGGGCAGGTCGAGCTTTGTTTACCGGTTAATAGATGATGAGGGACGTGGCACGAATACTTTTGTTTCACATGGGCTGATCAAGCAATATAAAACATCAGAATTGCATGTGGATGTGAATTTTGTAGATAATGATGTCCTCGACATTGGCAGATTTAAACTTTGGCGCGAGGAATATGGCAATGCTGAATTTATCCTTGAAAATGGCAAATACATTTGCGGTGTCGAAATCGAGAAGATGTCGAAATCAAAGTATAACGTGGTCAATCCGGATATTTTGGTTGAGCGTTATGGCGCCGACACCCTCCGCATGTACGAAATGTTCCTCGGTCCGCTGGAGCAAAGCAAACCCTGGAATACCAATGGAATCGAAGGGGTATTTAAATTCCTGCGCAAATTCTGGAAGCTGTACCACGATGATCAGTTCAATTTCCGCGTAACGGACGAAGCTCCATCAAAAGCCGAACTAAAATCTCTGCATAAGATCATTCGCAAGGTAGAAGAGGATATCGAACGTTTCTCCTTTAATACTTCAGTTTCAAGCTTTATGATCGCGGTTAATGAATTTACAGATCTGAAATGTAACAAGCGTTCAATTCTGCAGGACCTTGTAGTTGTCTTGTCGCCTTACGCCCCGCATATCAGTGAGGAGTTATGGGTATTGCTGGGAAATGAAGCCGGTACCTTGTCTTACGCTGCCTATCCTAAATTTAACCCTGAATACCTGGTTGAGGACGAATTTGCCTACCCGATCTCGATCAATGGCAAGATGAAGCTGAATCTTAATATTTCCTTAACCCTTGAAGCGCAAGCCATAGAAGCTGCTGTATTAGCCAGCTCCGATGTACAAAAATACCTGGATGGGAAAACACCGAAAAAGGTCATCGTAGTAAAGGGGCGGATCGTCAATATCGTAATTTAGGTTATTCGCCGATCCTTTAAACCAATCCACGCGCATAGCCGGTTGTGTTGGTTATGTTTGGTTACCTATTCGCTCAATGGGCTAAGTAGTTTAGTTATATTGCTGTTATTTTGAGTTGACAAGCATACGCTGTGCTGTCAAAAATACTGTAACTAATTAATGACATTGACCTTTTTATGACAATAGGCGGGCTTTTGCCTGTAACAATTCAACTATTTTCGCCTCAAATTACCAAAACCGTAACGAATGAAACGATTATTTACACTTTTATTTATTTTAAGCACCTTTATTACTGCTCAGGCCCAGTTTGGCGTAGGCGGTGGAGGTTCGACCATAGTGGGTAAGATATCGGGTACGCTTGTC
>CAIPPO010000127.1 GCA_903866915.1 uncultured Mucilaginibacter sp.
CAACAAAATAACCTTAAAAAAGAAAAGCGGTCAGAAAAAATGACCGCTTTTCAATATTTCTCTGGATGGATTATTTTACACCCAATTTTGCCTTAACATCAGTAGTCAAATCATCAGACGGTGGCGAAACGATTAAATCAGTTTGCGCTGAATTGATCACGTAGTTATAACCTTTGTCCTTTGCAACCTGTGCAACAGCAGCGCGAATTCTGTCAAATAGTGGCTTGGACAGTTCGGTAGTTTTTGCCTGAACTTTTTGCTGAGCATCCTGCTGAAACGACTGAATACGTTTTTGGATATCGCTCAACTCTGCTTCTTTAGCCGAACGTACAGCATCAGTCATAGTTGCACGCTGAGCTTCATAAGCCTGGCCTTTGGTTTGGTATTCAGAGGTCATTGCAGTGTATTGATCCTGGAACTGTTTGTTATAAGTTTCCAGTTGGGTTCTTATAACTTTGGTTTCGGGCAATTGATCAACCAATTGATCAAAATTAATGTACCCGATCTTTGTTTGTGCTTTAGCTGCGCTTCCGGCAAACACAATACACACGGCAACCAAAGCAACTTTCAATAGTTTTTTCATTGTTTTCTTTTGGGGGGGTTAATAGTGGGCTAATTTATCTATAAATATTTATTTAGCAAATACACCGGGCTTTAATCCAAGCCGGGTAATCACTTCGTCGCTTTTATCCAACCTGGGATTCCTGTAAAGCATCAGTATTTCGCTGTTCTTGTCAAATACCAAATCCAATTCATCACTTTCAGCTACTGCCTGTACGGCTTTCATGATTTTGTCCTGTATCGGTTTTACCAATTCAGTGCTTTTTTTAGCCAGTTCGCCATCAGGACCAAATTTCAGCCGCTGAAAATTCTTCACTTCTTTTTCTTTATCAGCAATCTCGGCCTCGCGCCTTTTTTTCATGTCGACAGTCATCAGTACCTTATCAGCATCATAGGCTTTATAAAGTCGCTCAATTTCCTGCGATTTGGCATCAACCTCTTTCTGATATTGGTCAGTAAGTGCTGCCAGTTGCTTTTGCGCTGCCTGGTATTCGGGCATATGCTTCAGTATGTAATCTGAATCAACAAATGCAAAACGCTGCGCAAATGTAGTAAACGCTGCGAACGTAAAAAATATTACTAATATTATCCTTTTCATCCGGGGAAAATTAGTTGAAACCACCGTTCAGGCTCTGGGATATAGAGAACGCGAACTGCCCTTTGTTGGCTCCGGGGATACCAGGTATTTTATCAAAGCCATAACCGTAATCCAAACCAAGCAAGCCAAAAATAGGTAAAAATACCCGCGCTCCAAAACCAGCTGAGCGCCTGATGTTAAAAGGATTATACTGATCGAAGCTATTCCAAACGTTTCCGCCTTCAGCGAACGCCAAAACAAATATCGTCGCCGACTGGCTCGCTATTACAGGGTGGCGCAATTCAAAGGTAAATTTATTGTAAATAGTGCTACCCGGATTGGTATTAGCATTATAGTGAGAGCCAATAGGCACAATCGAAAAGTTTTGGTAACCTCGCAAACCTATGATATCACTACCCTGCAGGTATTGATAACTTTGCATACCATCTCCACCCAATTTAAATCGTTCAAACGGCGAGGCAGGAACACTTGAATTATACTCACCCAGAAATCCGAACCTTATCTGGCTCATCAATACTAACTTACCGTATATTTTTTGAAACCATTGTGCGTCATATTTAACCTTATAATATTCAACAAAGTGGTACACCTGCTCCTGGGTTGGCGGCAAGTTGTAGTTGATGTTGTTAAACAACGAGTAAGGTGGCGTACCCTGAACGGTAAACTGGATATTTGAACCTGTTGTCGGGAATATCGGTGCGTCTAATGAATTGCGGGTAAGCTGTTGTGTTAATTTAATATTGTACGACGTACCATTGGTGAAAATGTAGCCAGGATAGTTATCCAGGTTATAATGGTCGAAGTTTAAAGAGTAATTGAGCCTGAAATAGTTGTCGGGCCAGTTCAATACCTTACCCAGGGTTACACCCACACCATTGATACGCAGGTTATTATACCGGGAGTCGGATTTAGCATAGTATTGCCCGGTAGAACTTAGCTGCGTGTAGGCCGAGAATGAAAAAAAGATAGGTTTCTTGCCACCTAACCATGGCTCTGAAAACGTAAAGGAATAGTTTTGGTAGATGCGCCCGCTCGATTGGCCTCTGAGACTTAACTTTTGACCATCGCCTTTAGGTAGAGGCTTGTACTCTTTAAAGTTAAAAATATTTTTGATCGAGAAATTATTGAAGGTCAAACCAAGTGTACCAACAATCTGTCCGCCGCCAAAACCACCCGAAAGCTCGATCTGGTCGGATGGCTTTTCAACTACATTATAGATTATATCAACCGTACCATCTGCCTGGTTAACGTTAGTAGGCTTAGGTTCAGTTTTTTGCTCGTCGAAATTTCCCAGCTGCGAAATTTCACGCGTACTGCGAATGAGCAGCGATTTGCTGAATTTTTGACCCGGCTTAGTACGAATTTCCCGTCGTACAACTTTATCATTTGTTACATCGTTTCCTTTAAGGATGATGCGATTCAGGGTATATTGTGGACCTTCGTAAACGCGGATATCAAAATCGATGGTATCATTATATATCCTGGTCTGAACCGGATCAGCACTATAGGTAAGGTATCCGTTATCCAGATACAGCGTAGAAACGTCATCATTATTAGGAGTCGGTCCTACTAGTCTTTTATTCAATTCTTCTTCACTAAACACGTCACCTTTTCTAACCCGAAGCAGTTTGTTAAGCAGATCTGTTGAATATTGGGCATTACCCGACCATTTTACATTCCCAAAGAAGTATTTATGTCCCTCAATAATCTTAATTTTTACATCAACTGTATTTTCATTGTGCTTAGTCACCGTATCGCTTACAATAGCAGCATCGCGGTAGCCTTTATCCTGCATTTTTTCAATCAGGTTGTCTTTGTCTTCTTCGTATTTATCACGCAGGAATTTTCTCGATCCGAAAACGTTGTACCATCGTCTTTCACGTGTCTTTTTAAGATACTGCCGTAATTTCTTTTGAGAAAAAGCCGTATTACCCTCAAACGTCACACTGTTAATCCTTACTTTTTCTTTTTTATCTACAGCAACATCTAAAATAACACTATTGGCATCGCCCGGATCCTGCCGTTGTTTGATATCAACTGTTGTGTTCAGGAAACCTTTTTCGGCAAAATGCTTTTTGATGATCGCTGTCGTGGTACTCAACAGGTTTTCGTTAACAATTTTAGAATTTTTATCACTTAATTTCTTCTGCAGGTCTTCAATTTCGCCTTTACGGATACCGGTAATGTGAAGGCGAGACAAACGTGGCCTTTCAACAACAACGAGCTCAAGGAATATGGTATCCAGGTTAATTTTCGTTACGTTCAACTGTACGTCATCAAACAGCCCCTGGTCGTACATGCGCTTTACTACCGCAGCATTTTGTTCGCCCGGCAAATTGATCTTATCGCCTTTATTCAATTTAGAAATCTGTACCAGCACATCTTTATCCAGATTTTTGGTGCCACTTACAGTTACCCCGCCGATGATGTAGTCACGGGGAGTAAGATAACTCAAACTATCCGTTGGGACGGATTTTTGAAGCGCTGGCCTCGATTGTTTGGAGACCTGCGCCAAAGCAGCAGTACCGATTACAGAGAAAAGAAGGGCAAAAAGAAATTTATTCATTCGAATATTTTAGTGGGCTAAAAATAATTTATACAGTTGTTAAAAAGTGTTAAAAGAAAAAATTTAGTTAAGTTGTTCACTGGTCATACCAAAACGGCGCTCTCGTTTTTGAAAATCCACAATGGCCTCAAAAAAGTCCTCGCGTCTGAAATCGGGCCATAATTTTGCTGTGAAATATAACTCCGCATACGCAATCTGCCAGAGTAAATAATTGCTTATCCTGTATTCGCCGCTTGTTCTTATCATCAGCTCAGGATCAGGCATTGCGCTGGTATATAAATTATTTTCAATCGTTTCTTCATTAATTTGATCAATGTTCAACTCGCCGCTTAGTACCTTTGAAGCTATATTTTTTACAGCGCTCACAATTTCGCGACGTGAGCTGTAGCTGAGCGCAAGCGTTAATACTAATCCGGTATTTTGCGAAGTTCTTTCCATAGCTGATGTCAGTTCCCGGTAGCATTTTTCGGGAAGCATATTAAGCTCGCCAATTGCGTTCAAACGCACATTATTTTTCATAAAGTTGTTAATCTCTTTATGAATAGTTGAGATCATCAACTCCATAATGGCCGAAACTTCAAGCCTGGGCCTACTCCAGTTCTCGGAAGAAAAAGTATATAAGGTAACATACTTCACCCCAATTTCACCCGCACCTTCTACCACGTCGCGAACAGAGACCACACCATTACGGTGACCAAAAACCCTTAGTTTACCTTTGCCTTTGGCCCAGCGTCCGTTACCATCCATGATGATGGCAATATGCTCCGGTAACCTCGATAAATCGATCTGATCTTTAAATCCCATTTTGTCCGCTGCTCAAATTCGCTCACAGCTAAATAGATATATTTTAATAAAAATCTACCTGTTTTAGTATAAATGCTTAACCATGGGTAAGGCATTTAATCCCTTTGGCCCACTTTTTTTCAGGGTACAAAGGTAAAACTTACTTTGTACTTTTTTAGTATGGGCGAAAAAAAGAAAAGTGCCGGAAAATGGGGGGCAAAATTACGACATCCGGCGCTTCAGCTACCGGCATGTCTGAAATTCAGGTATTTATTTAATATGCACCTTGTTGTTTGAGCATTTCGATATCTTTTGCTGAGATATCCGCAATCGCATAAGATGGTACGCTCGTGATGTTCAATTCGTCGATGGTATTTACCAGGTTATCGTACAGGGAATGTGCGCTGGGCTTAAGTATAACAATCATCGACTTACCGGTTTCCTTTTGTATGGCATTTGCTGTACCTACCAATACCGCCCTTAGGCCTGCTTTTGAATAGTTTACTATCTGTGGCTTAGCCAGGGGCTTGTCGGCAAGCCCCCGGTAACAAAGCGCCTGGTTGTTTTTACGCAGGCAGATGGTCATCGAGCGACTGGCTGGCACCAAGACGGCGCAGCCAAATGACCAATAACTCAATGACCTAATAGTAACACTTACTACTAATAAACGTAAAGGAAATCCCCAGATTGATGAACATATAGGTATCATGAGTTCGTCCATCACCACGCTGGGTTCCGGGGGTACCAATATAAACACCGGTAAGCTCGCCAGAGCGGTCGGATAAGGCCTGGGCCAGCGGACTGCCTGGTTTGTTTTTATTAGGATAAACGCCTGCAACATCGTCCAGATAATCGGTATTTGGATTGCGGTAGCCGATATCGGCAATAAAATTCCATTTACCTGCAAAGTTGTATTTGATACCAGCCCCATAAGGAATGGAGAATGCCAGACTGGAATATGGTTTCGACTCGCCTTCCGTTTTCAATGGACGAAGATCATAATATCGGCCCTGGTAAAGGGCCTGGGGATTATAGCCGACGGCGCCGAAACCCAGGTAAATAAAAGGTGTAAATTTGTTCTGACCCACCTCCGGAACATATTTAAAGAAATTAAATTCGCCCAATAAAGCACCTTCATTAAGTGTAGTCCGAAAGCTGAGGTTACGGGCTCTGAATTGCGGGTCGGAAGAGTTTTTGTCGGCATCGGCAATAATCCCAAAAGTATATTTGAGTTTAAGCGACCAGTAGCCATCAAAATTCCTGGCGCCAAATACCCCGAGGGCAGGGCCACTAAATTGCAGAGGATTGTTGGGATTCAAATCGCCCATATAACCTGCCGCACCAACGTTGCCCCCAACTTCCCAGGTTTGGGCTCTAAGGCTTAGCGACAATATAAGAAAACATATAAATACAATAGTTCTGGGCATTCGCTCAAATTAGTAGTTACGGGCATCCAGACCCCATAACAGTTTATTCCTTAACGTGGATAGGTAGCTTTCATTATTCAGCCGGATGAGGTTTAACTTGAAATCAGCTTTACGGATATTGAATTTCATCGTCTTTTCTAAAACCGCCGTCCTTGAATCACAGGAAACCAGGTAATTAGCACTTCGAACTTCCACCTCAAATGACAGTTTACTACTATCGGGTAATACGATTGGGCGCACATTAAGGTTATGAGGCGAAATGGGCGTTATGGCTATACTGTTTGATGCCGGGAAAATGATTGGCCCGCCGCAACTAAGCGAGTATGCTGTGGAACCCGTTGACGTGGAAACTATAATACCGTCGCCCCAATAGGAGTTCAGGAACTCATCGTTCAAAAAAGCATGAACAGTAATCATGGCGGCATCATCCCGCTTATGAAAAGTAATATCGTTTATCGCGAAATTGTCATTCCCGAATATCTTTTGTTCGCAATCAATCTGCAACAGTTCGCGACCATCGATAGAATAGTTCTTATTCATTACAGCATAAATTGCTGCAGGTATATCGTTTTTGTTAACACTTGCCAGGAATCCCAGACGGCCGAAGTTGATGCCGATTACCGGGATACCTGAATCTGAAATCAATGCCACCATATCCAGCAGAGTACCATCACCACCGAGCGTAAAAAACACGTCAACAGACTGGCGAATGAAATTATCGCCGGGCAGCAGTTCGTACTTTACCTTTGTAATTTTACCATCCAGGTAATCAAAAAGCTGGCGGTGTACAAAAATTTCGGCCTGATGTTGCGCCAGGTTATCAAATACCTGCTGCACAAAAGGAATTACAGCCGAATCATTGAATGGCCTGCCATAGATTGCTACTCTCATGCCTGGAAGTTCATGGTTGATAGTTGATAGTTCATAGCCTGGGCGATGATTTTATAAAGATGCAAATTAAGTATTCTACGCACTAAAGACTATCAGCCGATTATAAATTGAGATAGTTCATTAACGAATCATAGCGATCTTTCGAGCCATCGTTGTCATCGATATGGTTGAATGTGGCTTTTACATCATATTCATACCGGATAAACGTAGCGATGATAGCAGAAATGTCAAGTTTGTTCACTTTCAAAGTAACCTCCATTTTAGTTGAATGAGGGAAAGTTCGTACATAGGAGCTCAATATTTGTGCATTGTCCGACTCTACTATTTGCGCCATATGCGCCAGCGAATTATTCTTATTTCCGATCTCCAATACAATGATGCCGCCCGGCTCCGAAACTGAGGTTAGCTTAGCGAAATAGGCATTCATCATATTGATAGAAATCACACCGAGGTAAGTGCTTTTGGCGTCGATTACTGGTACTATTGATAGTTGCTGCTCGTAAAACAACCTGATCACATCGTAAATATGCTGCTCGTTGAGCACATAGGGGTTTACGAGTGATAACTTTAGCGTTTCAATGCTAGCCTTTGAGTCTGTTGCTTCAACCAGATCATTTTCGGATATTAACCCAAGAAACTGGTCGTCGCTGACAATTGGCAAATGCCTCACTTTAAACTCCGCCATCCTGTCCAGCACTTTCTGAATGGCATCAGTTGGGTGTACCGGCGGAATGGTGTTAGCTATGAGCTCAATTGCTAGCATGTTAAACCTTTATTTTATCTCGTTCTAAAAAAGCTCTCAATATTTTATTAAACTCATCGGGTTGCTCCATCATGGCTGCATGCCCGCATTGATCAATCCAGTGCAATTCCGAATGAGGCAACAGGTTGTTAAACTCTATGGCCACAGCAGGCGGCGTTATTCTGTCGTTACGTCCCCATATCAACGAAACCGGGATCTGTATCTTATGCAAATCCTTGCCCATATTATGCCGTATCGCCGATTTGGCCATTGCCAATATCCTTATTACGCGATTACGGTCATTAATGGTTTTAAAAACATCATCAATTAGTTCTTTTGTAGCAGTATTCGGGTCGTAGAAGGTATATTCAACTTTTTCTTTAACAAAATCATAGCTTTCGCGACGTGGAAATGAGCCACCGAAAGCATTTTCATACAAACCCGAGCTACCCGTTAAAACCAGAGCTTTTACCGGGTGTGGATGATTTATACAATAAATCAACCCAACGTGCCCGCCAAGCGAATTGCCAAGCAGCGTAAAGTCTTTCAGGCCCATATAAGTCACAAAACGGTGCACGTGCTTAGCCAGCGTTTTTACACCCGTAGTAAGCAGCGGAAGATCGTAAATAGGCAACATAGGAATAATGATGCGGTAATCATCTTTAAACTCATTGATCACCCTTTCCCAGTTGCTTAACGCACCCATCAAACCGTGCAACAGCAACAATACCTCTCCTTCGCCCTCATCGATATAACTAAAACCGTTTTCCTCTTTAAGCACGAAATCCATAAAAACCTTTGTAAAAGCTAAGCATTCAGTTTGTTTATACCAAAGTTTGATCTGGTATAAAAATTATTTTCATCGCTATAAAAATAGTCTATTGCAATTTACTTGCAAGCAATATTGCGATTTATTTTGTTCAATTTAATAATTCCTTAACCAGTTCAGATATCGTCCGTCCGTCGGCTTTACCGGCTAATTCTTTGTTGGCAGCACCCATCACTTTGCCGATATCCTTGATAGAGGTTGCGCCAACACGGACTATCAATGCCTTCAGAAATGCTTCAATTTCGGCGCGTTCCATTTGTTTTGGTAAATACGCTTCAATTACTTCTATTTCTTCGGCCTCAATCTTATAAAGATCTTCGCGTTTTTGGCTGATATATATTTCTGCTGATTCTTTACGTTGCTTAATCAGCCTTTGTAACACCTTGATCTCGGTTTCCGGCGAAATATCTTCAGATGCCCCCTTCTCGGTGCGCGCCAGCAGTAACGCTGATTTGATGGCACGAAGCCCTCTAAGCCTGGCTTCCTGCTTACCCAGCATAGCCTGTTTGATATCCTGATCTATTTGATTGGTGAGTGACATGATTACAATTAGTGAATGGCTGAATTATTGTATGAGTGCATGTTTTATTAATCCGAATGTCCGCGTCCCAAAAGCTTTCGGGAGTCCGGATGTCCGCAAACTTCTTTTGGTTATTGATATGCTAATTTTATGATTAGTTGGCAATACTGTTTCATCTTTTTTCAAAACTAAGACTATTTTACCTAAAACAAACTTTCCGACCAGCCCGATTATATTGTCTTTCGCACTCCCGAAAGCTTTCGTGACAAGGACTTTCGCACTAACTTCTAAAAATATTGGTGGCACTTGCCTGGGCGGTAGGCATTACAATTAATTCGTTAATGTTTACATGGGCCGGCCTGGATACTGCGAACCAGATGGTTTCGGCAATATCGACGGCTACCAGTGGTTCGAATCCATCGTACACTTTTTTAGCGCGAGCTTCGTCGCCTTTGAATCGCACCACCGAAAACTCTGTTTCAACTGCACCGGGATGGACGGCGGTTACCCTGATACCGTAAGGAAGCAGATCGGCACGCATCCCTTTGCTCAAAGCATCAACTGCGTACTTGCTGGCACAATAAACATTACCATTGGGATATACCTCTTTCCCGGCAATGGATCCAAGGTTAATGATATGCCCGTAACCATTACCGATCATCCAATTGGAAACCACTTTAGTAACATACAGCAATCCTTTAATATTGGTGTCAATCATGGTTTCCCAATCATCTATATTGCCATTTTGTATCGGATCTAGTCCCTGGCTCAAGCCTGCATTGTTGACTAATACATTGATTTTTTTCCAGTCGTCCGGCAGTTCTTCCAGGTTTTTGATCACGCTTTCGCGGTCGCGTACGTCAAACTCAAGTATCTTGACTACCACATTATATTCTGATACCAACTCACTGGCAATTTTCTGAAGGCGATCTGTGCGGCGGCCGGTTAATATCAGATCATAACGTTCGCGGGCAAAAACATGGGCACAGGCTTCACCTATTCCGGCGGTTGCACCTGTTATTAAAGCTATTTTCGACATGGGTAGTTTAAAGGTGCAAATTTACGAAATTTTTGTTCTATTTGAAGTGGTAGGTAGTCCGAATCCCGATAGCTATCGGGACCGGAAGCCCGAAAGATAGATTATCAATCGAAAAGAATCCAAAAAGCCCCTCTCCCCCGGAGAGGAGTTGGGGTGAGGCGACGAATGCAAGTCAGAAAAATGGATTATAAAATGAAACGAAACCA
>CAIPPO010000128.1 GCA_903866915.1 uncultured Mucilaginibacter sp.
AGATTTACGAAGTTTTAAAAACTTCGTAAATCTTACATTTCTCGTTATTTAGTGTTTAGCAGGATTATTTTAAATCACGCCCGCCTTTACCAACTCCACTTCCATTTCCTGTTGTAGTTTAAGCGCTTCAGCTCTAGCTGCTTCGGCAAAATCCTCGCCGTTTGACGCGTAGATGATCGAGCGCGATGCATTAACGATCAATCCGCAGTTTTTTGTTATGCCGTATTGGCACACCTCCTGCAGGTTGCCGCCCTGCGCGCCAACGCCGGGCACCAACAGGAAATTATCAGGTGCAAATTTGCGGATATTGCTAAACTCAGTGCTTTTGGTTGCACCTACCACAAACATGATACGGTCGGCACCGGCCCATGTGTTGGCCTTTTGGATGACGGTTTCATAAAGAGTTTGACCATTGACATCCAGGTACTGAAAATCCTTGCTTCCTACCGAGGAGGTGAGCACCAGCAGGATTACCCACTTTCCATCAAAGGCCAGGAAAGGCGTTACGCTATCACTACCCATATAGGGCGCAACGGTTATGGCATCAAAATCCATCCCGGCAGCATTTTTATCGAAAAACGTACGGGCGTACATGCCCGAGGTATTGCCGATATCGCCACGTTTGGCATCTATGATTCCCAGACAATCTTTAGGCAGGTATTCGCTGGTTTTGATCAGGCTTTGCAATCCGGCAACTCCATGACGCTCATAAAAGGCTGCGTTGGGTTTATAAGCGATGCAGAGGTCGCGTGTAGCATCAATGATCCTTTTGTTAAACTCAAATATGGGGTCGGCAAAGCCTTCTCTGATAAATAAGGGCACCTTTTCGATATCTGTATCGAGCCCGACACATAGAAATGACTTCTTTTGTTTGATCTGCTGGATAAGTTGCTGACGCGAAAGCATGTATAAGAATTAAATAACCGGGTGCAAAACTAAACAATAAGCAAGGTGTTACAAACTAAAGATATTTTTTCAAATTATTTGATTTATAAAATTTAATGACTAAAATTGCATCGTTATCCTTTGAATTTTTCTTGCACTAAAGAAACAATTTAAAATTCCACTGTACTCATTAAGTTTTAGATGTTGCATAGACAAGTTGCAGGTTAATTTCTCTTAAAAATTTTATTTCCTTTTGAACTATTTTTTATATCATGTTTGATACAACAGAATTGAACGATAAGCTCGTTTCAGAGTTGCGTGACATTGCCAGAAGCCTAGGTATTGCCGAAGCCGATGAGCTCAGGAAGGCTCAACTTATCGAAAATATACTCCAGCAACAGCAGTTGATTGAAGCTGCCCGCGCACAACAAGCAGCCGTTGAAAGCATTTATGCCGACCCGGCAGCTACTACAACTAAGCTAGCCGAAAGCAGTGAGAGCAGCGAAAAACCCCGGAAAAGAGTTCGTACGCTAAAATCTGCCAGCAGCAAACCAAGGGTAGAAGTTCCTTTGGACGACACCAACCTGTTTGACGAGCCTGATGAAGAAGTAAGGACCGAAGAACCAGAAGAAGAGGCACCTTCATTTACACCAGCCGCCGAACAACCGGGGCAAGAAGAATCACCGGTAAAAACCGAAGAGGTAGTTTCTGAAACAAAACCGGTTAAATTTGAGCGCCGCTTCAACAACGGTCAAAACAATTCAAAAACACCCGATCCTGCAATTAACCTCGATTTCGACAATGTGATCGTTAACGAAGGTGTACTGGAAATTATGCCCGACGGCTATGGTTTCTTAAGATCTTCTGACTACAATTACCTTACTTCGCCCGATGATATTTATGTATCACAGTCGCAGATCAAACTTTTCGGTCTGAAAACCGGTGATACCGTTCGTGGTAGTATCCGTCCCCCAAAAGAAGGTGAAAAATATTTCCCCCTGGTACGTGTAGAAGCCATTAATGGCCGTGTACCAGCCGAAGTACGGGACCGTGTACCATTCGACCACTTAACCCCTTTGTTTCCATCGGAAAGACTTGAATTGTTTACGGACATGAACAATTATTCGACCCGTATCATGGACTTGTTCTCGCCAATTGGCAAGGGACAGCGCGGCTTAATCGTAGCGCAGCCCAAAACGGGTAAAACGATGCTGCTGAAAGATGTGGCAAATGCCATTGCTAAAAACCATCCGGAAGTTTACCTCATTATCCTGTTAATCGACGAACGCCCTGAAGAAGTAACTGATATGGCCCGCAGTGTACGTGCCGAAGTTGTTTCATCAACCTTTGACGAACCAGCCGAACGCCATGTGAAAATTGCCAATATCGTTTTAGAAAAAGCAAAACGTATGGTTGAATGCGGGCACGACGTGGTTATCCTGCTCGACTCAATTACCCGACTGGCGCGTGCTTACAATACGGTTGCACCTGCTTCCGGTAAAATATTATCGGGTGGTGTTGATGCCAATGCCCTGCACAAGCCAAAACGTTTCTTTGGTGCGGCACGTAATATTGAAGATGGCGGTTCATTAACCATTATTGCTACTGCGCTTACTGAAACCGGTTCGAAAATGGATGAGGTTATCTTTGAAGAGTTTAAAGGTACCGGTAACATGGAATTGCAACTCGACCGTAAATTATCCAACAAACGTATTTTCCCTGCAATTGATATTACAGCTTCAAGCACTCGTCGCGACGACCTGTTGCTCGACCGTGATACCTTGCAGCGCGTTTGGATCCTACGGAATCACCTGGCCGATATGAATTCACAAGAGGCAATGGAGTTTCTGCAAAGCCAGATACGAGGTACAAAAACCAACGAAGAATTCCTCATTTCGATGAATTCCTAGTAGTTCATGGTTCATAGTTGATAGTCCAAAGCCTATAGTCAAATGGTCCATAGCTTTTTTCAACGACAAATGCATAATGACCAATGACCTGCCATGAAGAAGCGTATTCGTAAACACGTCCCCAATGCCATCACTTGTGCAAACCTGTTCAGTGGCTGCGTCGGTATCGTGTTTGCCTTTCAGGAAAATTTAGTTTTTGCGGCCTATGCCTTGTTCCTGGCAGCCATTTTCGACTTTTTCGATGGGTTTGCTTCGCGGGTTTTGAAGGCGTTTTCAGGAATTGGCAAAGACCTCGATTCGCTGGCCGACATGGTAAGCTTTGGTTTTTTACCTTCAGCTATTTTGTATGAGTTGTTTCTGCAATCACCTACTATCCCTAATCTTAGTCCATATATCAATTTCGCAGCCTTCCTGATCTCTGTTTTTTCGGCGCTGCGCTTAGCCAAATTTAATAATGACACACGGCAGGCTGAAAGCTTTATTGGCTTACCTACTCCTGCTAACGCGATACTCATTGCTTCTCTGCCGATGATACTGGCAGAGCATAACCATTTTTCAACTGTTATTTTAAATCCCTGGGTATTGGCTGTGTTTGTGCCGGTGATGTGCACGCTTTTGGTAGCAGAAATACCCATGATGTCGCTAAAGTTCAAAAACACCGATTTTAATAAAAATATCTATCGCTATTTATTACTACTGTTTTCGGCTATATTGATTCTATTTTTTAAATTTGTCGCAGTTCCGGTGATTATATTTATTTATATCACGCTATCGCTTATTCAATTCAAATTCTCAAATGACAAAATTCCAGGCTGAAATAGATGTAATGCCCAAAAAAGAGATACTCGACCCACAAGGAAAAGCGGTGACGGGTAGCATGAAAAACCTCGGCCTGTCCGAAATCCAAAACGTGCGTATCGGCAAACATATTACACTTGAAATTGAGGCTGAAAATGAGACTATTGCTCATGCCAAGGTTGAACAGGCCTGTAAAAACCTGCTGGCTAACCTTATCATGGAAAGTTATAGTTTTAAGATCGGGAAAGTTTAAAGCTCCGCTTCTTTTTCTGTCCTTAAACGGGTCAGCTCTGGGATATTGCTGTTGATTATACCGCTTGCCCGGTCAAATTTCTCCCGGATCAAACCCGGATCCATTCCACCTGCTTTACACAAATGTTCAACGTCCTGTAACAGCTCCTGGGAAACTAACATACCAAAAAATCCCATTGATGGCTTCAGTTTATGAGCCGATGAAGCCGCCGCTACCCAATCGCCAGCTGTAATTGCTGTTTCAATGCTTTCCAGCATTTCGGGTGCCTGTTGCAATAACATGTCGATGGACTCAATAATAAATTCATTGCTGCCATCGGCTATTTCATATAAAAAGGTAAGATCAATATCCTTGTTAGCCTGGGTCACTGGAAATTTGGGTTTATTTGAAGTTGTAAAATTAAAGTTTTTTTACGTGCAAGTCGCTTTTTAGTTCACTTTTCAATTCAGAAATCTGCTTCTGCAAAACTGGGTGCACAAAATCGGGAGCAATTTCATTCAAGGGAGCCAGGGTAAACATCCTGTTCTGTAATTCCGGATGCGGCACTACAAGTCCCGGCTCATTGATCAATTGATTTCCATAAAACAGGATATCGATATCAATGATCCTTGAGCCCCACTTTATCTCCCTTTTACGGCCCATTTTGGTTTCTATACCGAGCAGGGTTTCCAATAGGGTACGTGGGGCTAAGTCGGTTTTCAAAAAGATTACCTGGTTTAAGTAATCAGGCTCGTCAGTTTTTCCCCAGGATTCGGTTTCATAAACAGATGAAGCCTGTACAACCTCAGCCACAGCTTCACCAATCAGCCCTGCCGCCTGCTGCAGGTACCCAACCCGGTTGCCTAAATTACTTCCTAACAGCAAAAAAACCCCAATCATTGTTGTAACAAATATTATGCAATATGCTCTTAATATTAAAGCAGGCTATTGCTAAGTTTGCATAGATATAAAGTTTAATATACTTAATGAAACAATTTTTCAAATTTGTTTTTGCCTCGATGCTCGGCTTCTTTCTTTCGAGCCTGATTATCATCCTGGTAGTTGTAGTACTGATTGTTGGAATTGTTGCTGCGGCGAGCAGCGAAAAACACGTTGAAGTTGAAGAAAACTCGATATTACACATCAATTTCAGCAGTACAATACCAGAGCGTACCCCCAATAACCCGCTTGCCGGACTAGGCTTTCTGGGTATCGATGGCGAAAAAGCCATGGGTTTGAATGATATTCTCGCAGGCATCAAGAGAGCAAAAACCGATCATAATATCAAGGGCATATTCCTCGATGAAAGCTATATGCTTTCGGGCCAGGCTACAACTGAAGAAATACGCAATGCTTTGCTCGATTTTAAAAAATCGGGCAAATTCATCATTGCCTATTCTGAAGTTTACACCCAGGGATTTTATTACCTGGCTTCGGTAGCTGACAGAGTTTACATCAATCCAAAAGGAATTTTCGAGTTTAGGGGCTTCAGCACCGAGATCACCTTCCTAAAAGGTGCTTTAGATAAATTGGGCATAGAAGCACAGGTAATCAAAGTGGGCACTTACAAAAGCGCCGTTGAACCTTATATCTTGACAAAGATGAGCGACGCCAATCGTTTGCAGGTCAATTCTTACCTGGGTTCTTTATATGACCATTTCCTTTCTGGCATCAGCCAGCAACGCAGAATCAATAAGGATTCGTTATTTGCTATTGCCAATAATTTAAAGATTCAGTTTCCTGAAGATGCCCTGCATTACAAACTGGTCGACGGCTTGAAGTACCGCGACGAAGTGCTGAATGAATTAAGGGAACGTACTAATTTAGGCAGCAAAGCCGACCTGCATAATGTTGAACTTGCAGATTACAGCGGAAGCACTGACAAAGCCGATAAAAAAGAATCGAAGGACCATATAGCCGTTATCTATGCCTCGGGTGAAATAACCGGTGGCGATGGCGACGATAATACCATTGGCTCCGACCGTATATCCGAATCCTTGCGCAAAGCCAGGCTCGACGATAAAGTTAAAGCCGTAGTGTTGCGGGTAAATTCACCGGGCGGCAGTTCACTGGCATCAGATGTTATCTGGCGCGAAGTTTATCTAACCAAAAAAGTTAAACCGATCATTGTCTCCATGGGCGACCTGGCAGCATCAGGCGGTTATTATATTGCCTGTGCGGCAGATTCAATCATCGCCGAACCCAATACCATCACCGGATCGATTGGTATATTTGCAATTTTACCTAATATGCAGAAGCTATTTAACGATAAGCTGGGCATTACATTCGACGGTGTTAAAACCGGCAAGTTTGCCGACCTGGGCGACATCAGCCACCCACTTTCACCTGAAGAACGGGCCATCCTGCAAAACCAGGTTAACCGCGGGTACGACGAATTTACCAAAGCTGTTGCCAATGGTCGCCACAAAACCCAGGCTTATATTAATAGTATTGGACAGGGCCGAGTATGGACCGGCACCCAGGCAATACAAATTGGATTGGTTGACCGCCTGGGCAATATCAACGATGCCATCAAATCGGCGGCAAAAAAGGCAGGTATCAAAAGCTACGAACTGGAAACCTATCCCGAGCAAAAAGGCTTATTCAGCAAATTGGGCAACAATTTTAGTGAGCAAATGCGCATCCACGCCGTAAAATCTGAATTGGGCGATAATTATATTTATTATCAGCAGTTAAAAAGCCTCTCGACCATGATGCGTACGCCACAGATGCGTTTGCCGTATGATGTGGTGATTCACTAAATATTGGTCATTTGCTGCGCGTCATTGGTTATTGGTCATTGGTCATTTGCTTCGCGTCATTGGTCATTCGTCATTGGTCATTGGTAATTAGAAAAGGCTATGGACTATGGACTATGGACTAATCACCCAACGACAATCTATGAACCATGATCTATCATCCATGAACTATTCGTATTTTCGTGCCGATCGATGGAAAATAAACCGATAGCCCGTACCCTCCGCCTTTTATCGCAGTTAATGGAACTGCATGACGAGAATCCGTTCAAGATCAAGTCGGTTGCCAATGCAGCTTTAAAAGTAGATAAACTCCCCTTCCCTATTGCCACAAAAAGCCTGGCCGAAATGGAGAAAATCGACGGCATCGGAAAAAGTACTGCCAGCAAGATTCATGAATTTTTAGAAACCGGGCAAATCACCGAACTACAAAACCTGCTGGAACAAACGCCGGAAGGTATTGTGGAAATGCTGGGCATCAAAGGCATCGGCCCCAAAAAGATAATAACCATCTGGAAAGAACTTGGTATCGAAACAGTTGGTGAACTTTATTATGCCTGTAACGAGAATCGATTGATTGAAGCCAAAGGCTTCGGTCTGAAAACCCAGGAAGATATTGCCAGGGTAATCGAATTTAAAATGGCCAGTAACGGCAAGTTTCTTTACGCAAGAGTTGAATCTGAAGCTAAGGATCTGTTGCGTAAGGTCGGTGAATTGCTCCCGGGAGCTTTGCTCAGCTTTACCGGTGAATTCAGGCGTTGCTGTGAGATCATCGGGAACTTATCAATATTAGTTGGTACGAGCGAATTTGAGAAAGCAATTGAAGCCCTTTCGGGAGCTTCTTTGCTGAATGAAGTTTCGATCTCGGAATGGTGCATTAGCGGGAAAAGCGCAAACGGACTTTCTGTTATGATCAACCTGGTTAATTCCAGCTCGTTCTATAAAGAATTATTCCTGCAAACGGGGACCGTAGCGTTTACGAATACTGTTTTGTTACGCCTGCCATCAATTGGCGAAATGGTAAACGAAGAAGCTATTTTCGATCAGGCAGGCCTTGAGTTTATAGCTGCAGAGCTGCGCGAAGATGATACCTTTATTGAAAAGGCCGCGAATTATACATTACCCAGGCTAATTACATATACTGATTTGCAAGGAACGCTGCACAACCATAGCACCTGGAGCGACGGTGTAAATACGCTTGAAGAAATGGCGCTTTATTGCCGGGATGTATTAAAGCTGCAATACCTGGGCATGTGCGACCATAGTCGCAGCGCTTTCTACGCCAGTGGCTTAAGCATTGAAAAGGTACTGCAGCAACAGGAAGAAATAGATAGCCTAAACAGAAAGCTTGGCAATTTTTATATTTTTAAAGGAATAGAGTCGGATATATTAAACGATGGCTCACTGGATTATCCGGTTGAGATATTACAGCGTTTTGATTTTATTGTTGCATCGGTGCATTCCAATCTGAAAATGGATCAGGAAAAAGCTACTGCCCGCGTTATAAAGGCAGTAGAAAATCCATACACAACCATCCTGGGCCACCCCACGGGCAGGTTGTTGCTGAGCCGGAAAGGATATGAGCTTGATTTCAAAAAAGTGATCGATGCCTGTGCTGCAAATGGTGTAGTGATAGAAGTAAATGCCAACCCGCTCCGGCTCGACCTCGACTGGCGCTGGCACCAATATGCGCTGGAAAAAGGCGTGATGCTGTCGATTAACCCGGATGCCCACCGCACAGAGGGCTTTTTAGATATGCATTACGGCATTTTAGCTGCAAGAAAAGGTGGCTTATACAAGGAAATGTGCCTGAACGCCTTAACTTTGGGCGAGATTAGGAAAGTATTTGAATCGAAGAAAAATAAAGCGATAAATTGTTAAACTGTTTGTTTGGTTCAATCCGCGATCAGACATTTTGAATTCTGAAATATAAACCATGCTGAAAGACAAAGTACACGCCATACAGCAAACGCAGAAACCACCCGCAATATTGGTTATCGGCGATTTGATGATCGACCATTATGTATGGGGCGACGCTACACGTCTATCGCCGGAAGCACCGGTTCCGATCGTAAATGTTAAAAATGAATCGACTACGCTTGGTGGCGCGGCAAATGTGGCTCAAAACCTTGTTGCCCTTGGCGCCAGGGTATCACTGGCTGGTATTGTAGGCGACGATACCTTTGCTTTGCAATTGAAAGAAATTATGGCGAATGAAGGTATAGCTACCGATGCCATCGTAACCGACAAGCAACGCCCAACCACCGTCAAGACACGGGTATTAGCAGGTAGTCACCAATTGGTAAGGGTTGATCGTGAGGTTACTGATGCTTTGTCTGCCGTGCTGGAAGAAGAATTGGTAGAAAAACTCAGCCATTATATCAACGAAGCTGACATCATACTGTTTTCTGATTATGGTAAGGGTTTGTTTTCCGCCGAACTTACGCACAGGCTGATCAGGCTGGCAAAAAGCAAATACAAAAAAGTTATTGTTGATCCGAAGGGATTGGATTACGCCAAATACAAGGGCGCATTTATCATCAAACCCAATCGAAAGGAGCTTGCTGAAGCAGCTAAAACCGGAGCAGTAAAAACTGTTGAGGACCTGCAACGTGCTGCTAAAGTGATATTTAAGCAAACCGAAGCCGAGTACCTGGTGGTAACATTATCCGAAGAAGGCATGGTGATTGTAGATGAGATCGGCTATCAGTTGTTGCCGGTAAAAGCAACCGCCGTTTTTGACGTAACCGGTGCCGGAGATACAGTTTTAGCCACTATGGCCTACTTTATTGCTTCCGGTTTGAATATAGAAGAATCTTGCGAACTGGCCAATCATGCAGCTGCGATCGTCATACGCCGTGTTGGCAGCGCAACTACCACGATTGACGAAATTATTGCGGATATTGAGGGTTAGGGCATTGGGCATTTGTCATTAAGAAATAAAAATTCACTCACTAACTCACTAATTCACTAATTATAAAACATGGTTATTGAAGAACTAAAAGATCACCAGCAATTGATACAACGCGTCATAGATGGGCAATCGCGCGATATCGAAATGGCTTGTAAATTGATGGTATCTACTTTAATGAACGGCAACAAGGTATTGCTCGCCGGTAATGGAGGCAGTGCAGCGGATGCACAGCATATCGCAGCCGAACTGAGCGGAAGGTTTGTGAAAGAAAGAAAAGCTTTGCCCGGTATAGCTTTAACAGTTGATACTTCGGCCTTAACTTCTATCGCCAATGATTATGGTTATGAGCATGTGTTCTCTCGCCAGGTTGAAGCCTTGGCACAAAAGGACGACTTGTTTATTGGCATTTCTACCAGTGGTAACAGTCAGGGTATTTTAAATGCGCTGCAAACAGCCAGGGCCATCGGCTGTAAAACCCTGGGCCTTTCGGGACGTAACGGTGGAAAGATGAATGGCCTTTGCGACCTTAATATCATTGTACCTTCGGAAGTAACCGCCCGTATACAGGAAATACATATACTCATCGGCCATATTCTTTGCAAAGCTGTTGATGATGCATTTTAATGGACTTATACAGACTTACGAAGTTTTATATTAAACCGATATGAGACATAACATCGAAAAAACGCTGCTTGACAAGATTTGCGATCTGTCTCAATTGCAATCACATGTTACTGCCTGGCAACAGGAAGGTAAAAAAGTGGTTTTTACCAACGGTGTTTTTGACTTGTTGCATATCGGACATATTACTTACCTCGCAAAAGCTTCCGAATTGGGCGATAAACTGATCATCGGGCTTAATTCCGATAGCTCGGTTAAACGAATTAAGGGCGACGACAGGCCCGTGAACGACCAAAATAGTCGGGCTGCTTTACTGGCAGCTCTATTTTTTGTCGATGGTATCGTTGTTTTTGAAGAAGACACGCCGCTTAACTTAATTACCACCCTGCTCCCTGATATCCTGGTAAAAGGTGCCGATTATGCCATCGAAAATATTGTGGGAGGCAAGGAAGTGATCGCCAATGGCGGCGAAGTAAAGACTATCGATTTTGTAGCGGGCTACTCCTCTACTTCCATCATACAAAAGATCAGGAAACAGATCAAATAGGGCATGAAAATATTGGTTATCCGCTTTAGCTCCATGGGCGATATCATCTACACTACCCCGGTAGTACGGTGTTTAAAAACCCAACTGCCGGATGCCGAAGTGCATTTCATCACCAAGCCGGCATTTCGCTATATTTATGAAGGTAACCCTTACCTGGATAAATTGTTGCTGCTTAAACCGGGTTTAAATGAGACCATTGCGGATATAAATGCAGAAAAATACGATCTCATCATCGATCTGCACAATAACCTGCGTACAGCGATCATCAAATTCAGGACAGGCATCAAAGCCTATACTTATAAAAAGCAGCCCATCCGTAAATGGATTAGCCTGAAATTTCGGTTGAAACTGGTTGAACCTATTCACCTGGTTGAACGATACCTGAAAGCTGTAAAACCGCTTGGCGTAAAAAATGACGGCAAACCCATCAATTACTATCTTAAAAAACAGCACGTTAAGGCAGAGCTGCTACCTGTGTCTCATCAAAATAGCTATCTAGCTTTTGTAATCGGCGCTACGCACTTCACCAAACGTATGCCCAATGATAAAATCATCGAAATTTGCAGACTGATTGATCTGCCCATTGTATTATTGGGTGGTGAGGATGTAAAAGCGAATGGAACTGAAATTGCGCAGGCGCTTGGGAATAAAATATACAACGCCTGCGGCATCACCTCCCTGGATGAATCGGTATTCCTCGTATCGAAAGCGAAACGTATCCTGGGTTTTGATACCGGGCTAACTCATATAGCCGAAGCATTTGATGTACCAATAGGTTCTATCTGGGGCGGGACGGTACCCGAATTGCTGGGCGTACAGCCCTACCAGGTTAAAGATGCCGAAGTGATTGGCATTGCACTTGCGTGCCGGCCCTGTTCAAAATTTGGTTTGGAGGCTTGTCCCCTGGGTCATTTTAAATGTATGAAAGAAATACCCGATGAACGGGTAGTTGATTTTGCCAATAATGTAGGTCAGTTGCTATGAAAAAGCTCCTTTTAATTCGCCATGCCAAAGCCGTTCAGGATTTAAAATATGATGACTTTGAACGCCCGTTAAAACTTTCAGGCATCAGGGATGCCGAGTTAATGGTAGTGAGATTGAAGGCAAATCAATACGTTCCTCAAGAATTGGTAGCAAGTCCGGCTTTACGCACAAGGAGTACTGCGGATATTTTTGCCGCCTTTCTTTCTTTACCCGGTCCGATCCTCGACACCCGAATTTATGAGGCAGGTCCGATTACGCTATTAGATGTGATCAATGATTTTGATAACGAAAAAGACTTCATCGCACTCGTTGGTCATAACCCTGCAATGGAACAGATTGTTAGTTATCTGAGCGGCAAACAGGTCGACTTCGTTACCTGTACCATAGCCCTGCTTGAATTTGATTTGGATGACTGGGCCGAAATCAGTTCCCAAAACGGCCGGTTAAGCTGGTTCAGTATTCCCCGGGAAGAATAAACGGCAGCCCATAGTATAAACTACCGCAAAGCAACAATCCCTAGCTGAGGCTGTAAGTTTTACCGGGAAGCGAACGGATATAACCCTGCATTTCCATGTTCAACAAATTCATGGTTAACTGGCTCAGGGGCATATTTAATTTCAGGCTGAGGTCGTCAATGGCCAATGGAGTTTTATGCTGATAGATGATATTAAATATTACCCGCTCATCATCTGTCAGGTCCATGGGTAAAGCCAATTGTTCGCGTTTCGGTTTGGGCGCTCCTTCGTCCCAGCCGAGGCTATAAGCCAGGTCGGCAGCACAGGTAAGCAGGGCAGCTTTGTTATTACGGATCAGGAAATTGCAACCTTCAGAAAACTCGTCATCGATCCTGCCGGGAAAGGCAAATACATCGCGGTTATAGGAATTGGCTATCTCGGCAGTGATCAACGCCCCGCCTTTAATCCCCGCCTCAATAACTATGGTGGCATCAGCCATCCCGGCGACAATACGATTGCGTTGCGGAAAATTCTCACGATCGGGCATGGTACCCGAAGGATATTCGCTCAATAAGCCGCCATTGGCAAGCATTTTTTGTGCAGTCGACTGGTTATGATAAGGATATATGCGATCCAAACCATGGCCCAACACGCCCACCGTTTGCACATTTTTCTTTACACACTCTTTATGTGCAGCTACATCAATACCCAGAGCCAGGCCACTTACTACCAGCACATTATAAGGCTGTAATTCTTCTACCAGTTGTTTGCACAATTGCCGGCCATATTCTGTGGCGTTACGGGTGCCAACAATACTGATAACATGGCGCTGGTTGAGGTCCATTTGCCCTTTTGCATACAAAAGCACAGGCCCGTCGTTACAGTTTTTTAAGCGACGGGGATATTCTATGTCCGAATAAAAAATAACCTTGATATCATTAGCCTCGATATATTTTATTTCTTCCTCGGCTCTTTCCAGAGCGGCATTCAGGTCTACACCTTTTAAGGTCCACTCGCCTATACCCGGTACTTTCAACCACTTGGTTTTCGAGACCTTGAATACCCTTTCGGCATCCCCGAAATGCGACAAAAGCATTTTTGCTGATACGGGGCCTATATTTTTTACAAAAGTTAAAGCTATTTGATGAAGGAGCGACATGGTTTGGTTTGATAACAGCGTGAAATTAAAAATAAAAATAGTTTTGCTCAAATTTTTAGCAAAAAAATATTTAAAAAACTATAAAAATAGTTTGCAAACTATAAATATAGTTCTACCTTTACGTAACTATAAAAATAGTTTAATAATAAAATGAAAGAATTAACAAAAGCTGAAGAACAAGTGATGCAAATTTTGTGGCAATTAAAAGATGCTGTTGTGAAAGATTTGTTGGAAAAAATGCCTGAACCCAAGCCGGCCTATAATACGGTTTCAACGGTGGTGCGGGTATTGGAAGCAAAAGGGTTTATCGATCATAAGGCTTACGGCAATTCGCATGTTTATTTTCCGCTCATCAGCGAGGAGGAATACAAAAAATTCACTTTCGATAAAATGATGAAAAACTATTTCAGCAATTCCTACCAAAGCCTGGTATCGTTTCTGGTTAACGAAAAGAACCTGAGCCTGCAGGAACTGGAAGAAATAACCAAACTAGCTGAAAACCTAAAACAAAAAAGATCATGAACTGGCTGTACTACTTACTCGAATCAAACCTATACCTCATCATTTTTTACGCTTTGTACTGCCTGCTTTTCCGCCGCGAAACCTTTTATCAATGGAACAGGGTTTATTTGCTGGTAAGTCCGCTTTTTGCTTTCCTGATTCCATTATTTCAATTGGGCATTTTAAAACCCGCGGCTGTTAATACAATTAATTTTGAATTTATTAATACGCAACCGCGAATAGCTGTGCAGCAATTAAGATCAGCAGTGGCCGATTACTGGTCATTTGACCACTACCTGCTAGTGTTTTATCTCAGCGTGGTACTGGTTCTGACTGGCTTCTGCGCATACAGATTGCTGCAATTACTCAAATTGTCAAGCGTAAATAAAACCGATAATTACGAGGGGATCAAGCTTGTGGAATTGCCGGAAGAAAATAATGCCTTTTCGTTTCTTAACTACCTATTTATCGGCAGCAGCCTGGTTAAGTCGCCGATGGTCATTCGCCATGAAATGATTCACATTAAACAGCGGCATAGCTGGGATATCCTTTATTTCGAGTTGCTGAAGATCATCAATTGGTTTAACCCGGTCATCTACATAGTGCAAAGTGACATCAAACAACTACATGAGTTTATTGCTGACAAGGAAACAGCAAATACAGAAGACCTTTCAAGCTATGCCGATTTTTTAATAAATAATGCCTATGGCTTCCATTCAAATACGCTAACCAACACCTTTTTCAATAAAAATCTATTAAAAAAACGCATCATGATGTTGCAACAAAAAAGATCGGGGACTTCAGCCAGGCTGAAGTTTCTGCTGGTAATGCCTGTACTCGCTGGCTTACTATGTGTATCAACTTTAGCATTCGCTAAAAGCTATGGATGGATTGACCTGGCGCCGGGTGAATTAGCTCTAACCAAGGGATCTCATTTAATCGCACCGATCCATTTTGGCCAAAAAACTTCTGCATCCGGAAAGCGATTTATCTATTGTAAAATCGATCCTTCAAAATTTAATGATGCTTCACTATCAAAAGCAGCAGCTATGTTTAAAAAGGATGGCTATCAGATGGATTTCAGGCAATTCAAAGAAGAAAACAAACCTATTCTTTGGATCTCGTTGAAAAAAGGCCAAAAAGTTTCAACAGCCAGTTTCCGGATCGACGATCTGATAAAAACAGGCTATGTAATTTTTGTATGGGCGAATGAAGATAACGATCGTCTTTTTGTACATAGCGCGAAAATCACTTTTCCAAAGCCCGAAAATTTACAACGCAGCAAAATAAGGGACACCGGATTAACAAACAAAGGCAGATCGGAAGATAAAATAACAGCTTCTGATACGGCAGTAAAGGTCAATAACTCAAAAACTGCAGACGTAGTAAAGGTTGAACGCTATCCCCACAATCCTTCAAATATGCTGCCACCACCATCGGGTTATTTTCCGGGCTGCAGCACGTTATATAACTATCTGGCAAAACACTTGCGTTACCCAACCACATACTTTGAACAAAAAACAGTGGGTAACGTTATCATAGAATTTTCTACCAATACTGAGCACAAAGTGTTAGGTGTGAAAGTAAAAAACAAAGCCATGCCTTTATTTGCGGATGAAGTTAAAAGGCAGCTAACAGCTTATACAGATACAGTGAACAGAGCTCCGGGTACTTACTTTTTTGTGATCCAATTTAACCTGATCAATGAAAAGCATACCCAAAGCTGGTTGCCTTCGGGTGAATACCTTAAGCTTACCGGTGAGCCCGATTGTGCCGGTAACATCGAAATTGTAGGATATGTAAAGGAATAAAAGTATTGTTGATCGAATACTTAAAATTTAATGCCGGGACGCTTTCATCCCGGCATTCTTTTTGCATAACAAACTACAGGTTAATTGCTTTCCCCATTTACCTGAATTTTGATATATTGCTTTGCTAAATATTTTTTCAATTAAACATGTCACATAGAAGGAACGATAAAAACTTTACTCCGATCAGTAGATACCTGTTGATCTTTTCATTCGGTATGATCCTATTATCGTTTTCAAGAACAGGTTATTCGCAGGATAGCTCGCGCAGAAGGCACCCTCAGCCTCCACCCCATCCTGCGATTCATGAAAAATTGAAAGCGATGGTTGATAAGATCAAACAGATTAACCCTTTTAAAAAGAAAGCTGCGACTGAACAGGCCAGTGTAAAAGAGGAGCCTAAAAATACCCAGCAGGATGCTCCGCCGCCTCTCCCACCGCCCAGTCCTAATCCCGTAAAAACCAATCCGGGTACAACACACAAAACCACGTCGGCCCGAAAGAAATCAAAAACAAGCAAACCCGCTACCGATTCAAAGACTAAAGTAGTACCGATTATCTAAAACCGTGATGATCAGGCAGAATCGAAAAAGCTGGCCTTAGACCTTGAGGGAGACAGAAAAAATTGATTTTCTGCTGTTTTATTAAGTACCTTTAAGAAAGCGATACCTATGCGCTTTATCCGGCCAATATTTTGACTATTAATGCGTTACCACATCAGCTTTAATATTGTATCAGTTTATGAAAAAAGTTTATCTATCTGTTTTGCTTGCTTTGCTCCTCGGTATGGCAGCCCATGCACAAACCAAGCCTGAAACTTTAACCAATGCCAAGATTGTTGCCCTGGTTAAAGCCGGCTTATCAAATACAGTTATACTGGCTACGCTTCAAAATGCCAATACAAATTTTGATACTTCAACCAATGCCCTAATCGATCTGAAACAGAAAGGTGTTTCTGATGATGTAATTGCGGCGATGATCAACAAATCGTACAAAGGTCCGCCGCTACCCGCCGCTAATGTGCCGCAGGGTGCAGTAACGATGGGCCCGGTTCCCAATATGGCTTTCAGCAATGTATTGGACCTTAACAACCTGGCTTCGCTTGAACCGGGTATTTATTATTACGATGAAACTACCAGCCAGCTAAATCAAATGGATGGCAGCGTATTTTCTCAAACCAAAGTAGGATCAGGAATTATAACGGCCATTACCTACGGCGTAGCCAAAACCAAAGCGAAGGCTGTATTAAGTGGTTCGCAAGCTAATTTCAGCATTCATACCAAAACACCTTCCTTTTATTTCATCTTCCCGCACACCCAGGGCGCCGATTTTGCGAGCCAGTCTGCTGCCGGAAACTGGTACAGCGATGCAACGAGCCCCAATGAGTTTTTGCTGGTAAAGTTTAAGGTGAAAGAAAAAAGCCGCGAAATTGTCACCGGTTCTTATGGCACTTACTCGGGCTTTTCGGGGGGTATCGACGATGATAATAAAATTATTTTCCGTTCCGAAAAAATAGCACCAGGTATCTACAAAGTGTATCCGGATGAACCGTTGGCTGAACGCGAGTACGCCTTTTTGTTTGCCGGAACCGCTGCGACCGCCCGTGGCGGAAGCACATCGCAAAAAGCCTTTGATTTTAGCATAGCCGGTAATACCCAGAAAACTAATGACGATCCGCGTCAGGCACACCGGCCGCCGCCGCCGCCAAACCCATTGAATCTTTTCAAGAAAAAGCAAAAGGATACTACTGCAACCGGCAATTAATTACTTTTGGGCGCTTGAACGTAGATCACCTGCTTGGTTTCGAAAAATTCCTCGCTGAACTGATCTTTTAAATAGTATTGCCGAACCTTCAGATTAGATTCGGCGATTTCCTGCTGCAGATCACCCCCTTTGAGGTAAAGGATACCGTTGGGCATTGCGTTTTTTGACAAAGGGTTGAATTTCTTTTTCACCCAGGGATAAAATTCTTTGAGTTGCGTTACTGCTCGCGAAACTACAAAATCAAATGCACCGGGAGCTTGTTCGGCACGGATATGTTCGCCGGTCACGTTGGTCAATCCAATAACACTAGCCACCTCGTTTACTACTTTTATCTTTTTGCCGATAGAATCAGCCAGGAAAAACTGCGTTTCGGGGAAAAGTATCGCCAGCGGGATACCCGGAAAGCCGCCGCCTGTACCTACATCAAGCACACGTTCGCCGGGTAAAAACCGGATGATTTTGGCTATGCCCAGCGAATGTAAAACATGGCGTTCGGGCAATGCGTCGATGTCTTTCCGCGAAATAACGTTGATTTGGCTGTTCCAGTAATTGTAAAGCGCAGGCAGCTGCTCAAATTGCTGCCTTTGGAGAGGCGTAAGGTCGGGGAAATATTTGAAGATGATATCAGATGTCATCCCGGTTAAAGCGGTTAATGATATTTCCCAGCAGATATCTTGCCCTAAAAAGCTGGGCCTTTACCGTTCCCAATGGCAGATCCAGCTGCACTGCTATCTCCTCGTACGATAACTCATCAAAATAACGCAGCGTAATGAGGTTACGGTAACGCGGTGGCAAACCTTCAATCAAAATTTTCAATTCCTGTGTTTGCTGCTTTTTAATTGAAGTTTCTTCCGGGTTTAACACATCGGCTTTTATCTGCAGGGTTTTTTCTTCACCGTCATCATCTACCATACCGTGGATAGACATGGTATTCAATTTCTTCTTCCGGATAAAGTCGATACAGTTATTGGTTGCTACCCTGAATAACCAGGTACTGAAGGCATAATCGGGCTGGTATTTTTCCAGTTTTTCAAAGGCTTTAGCAAAAGTCTCTACCGTAAGGTCCATGGCATCCTCTTTGTTATTAACCATTTTCAGGGCCATAAAATAGATAGAATCTTTGTACCTGTGCATTAAGTCGGCATAAGCCTTTTGGTTCCCCTCGCGGGCCTTCACCACCAGGTAAAAATCATTCTTGGCGTTCTCTGTAAAATTTGCGTTTATTTCCACTGGGTAGTTTTTATAAATGTACCTATCAAGCCAAAAATATTCAAATAAACATAATAAACAAGGTCAAATACCGGTAAATACCAGATTAAATTTTTGGCATCAAGTTTTCTGAATATCTTATAGTATAAAATCATTTGGGTTATTGTTCTTAATAGAAGCAAACCAAGTGCCACATAGAGATAGGGGGTAAAAAAAAGGCAGAGCACAAAAAAGCCGTAAAAAAAGAATCCTGTCATAGCGTCAAAGCTTAACATACGGCGATGGGTGCTTTTATACAATTTCCCTACACCCATATGCCTGCGCTTTTGCCGGTACAGGGCTGGCAGTGTAGCTTTAGCAGGGCTATAGGTGAAAGCCTCCGGATGGATGACGATTGTGGTATTGGCCGCTGTCGCATTTTCGTTCACAAAAAGATCATCATCGCCTGACATCACATGCATATGCGACGCAAAGCCTTTGTTTTTAAAGAAAAGCGTTTTGGTATAGGCCAAATTGCGCCCTATACCCATATAGGGATTTCCAGCCAAAGCAGTTGAAATATAATTAATGGCGGTGCGCACCGTTTCGAAACGGATAAAACTATTCAATAATCCTCCGGTACGCTGGTACGGCGAATATCCCAGTACAATCTCCGTGTCGCCCCCAAAATTAGCCGCCATTCTGGCTATCCAGTTTGCTGATGCGGGCTGGCAATCGGCATCAGTAAATAAAAGATGTTCGTTTTTAGCAGCTTTAATTCCCATCGTAAGCGCAAACTTTTTACCCGTTTTAAAGCGATCGTTCTCTGTAACCTGGACAATTTTTAGTTGGGGATAGCGGGAAGCCAGTTCCTTTAAAACCTCTTCCGTCTCGTCGAGCGAGCAATCGTTCACCACCACAACTTCAAAATCCGGGTATTCCTGGTCTAATATCGATGGAAGATTATTTTTAAGATTCTCCTCCTCATTGCGTGCGCTTATGATAACAGAGATAGGGATATTACGCAGCTCTTGCTCGTCGTTTACAGTATAATAAGCAAGCCGGCGGTGATAATAAAGCAGGTAATACAATTGCGCAATAAAACAGACTATCAGTATTGCCAAAAGAGCCCAGGGTAAATATGCTTCCAAATCTTCAAGTTTATCAGGATCAAAGTTGTTAAAAATCAACGGGAATTTTGGGAATGGTTGAAAAGTTATCAGGTTAAAACCCAGTAATGTTGATAAATGAAGCTGCTTAATAACCTTACAACATTTCAGCTTTCCAACCTTACAACAAATCAGTACTTTTGTCGCCTCATAATGAAGTTCAGTTTAAAAGCCCTCGATCCGTTATCCAAAGCCCGTGCAGGCGAGATCATTACCGATCACGGTACCGTACAAACGCCAATTTTTATGCCTGTGGGTACGGCCGGTACCGTCAAAGCGGTGCACCAGCGCGAATTAAAAGGGGATATTGAGGCCCAGATTATTTTAGGCAACACGTATCACCTGTACTTACGGCCCGGATTAAACACGATTGAAAAGGCTGGCGGATTACATAAATTCATCGGCTGGGACATGCCGATTTTAACTGACAGCGGAGGCTACCAGGTGTACTCGCTTACCGGGGTGAGGAAGATCAAGGAAGAGGGAGTTACCTTTCGTTCGCATATCGACGGATCAAAGCACCTTTTCACACCCGAAAATGTGATGGATACGCAGCGTATCATCGGTGCCGATATCATGATGGCGCTGGATGAGTGTACACCTTATCCCTGCGAATACGGTTATGCACGAAAGTCGATTGAAATGACGCATCGCTGGCTCAAACGCTGCTGTGACCGGTTTGATAGCACTGAACCCAAATACGGATATAGCCAAACCCTGTTCCCAATAGTACAGGGTTCGGTTTACAAAGACTTGCGCATCCGTTCGGCTGAAGTTATTGCTTCATTTGAGCGCGAAGGAAACGCCATTGGAGGACTCTCAGTGGGCGAACCTGCTGAAGAAATGTACGCGATGACGGAAATAGTATGCAATATTTTACCCGAACAAAAGCCGCGTTACCTGATGGGGGTTGGAACGCCTATCAACCTGCTTGAAAACATAGCACTGGGCATAGATATGTTCGACTGTGTGATGCCAACACGCAATGCCCGTAACGGGATGTTGTTCACCAAAAACGGCATTATCAATATAAGGAACGAGAAATGGAAAAATGATTTCTCGGCAATAGAACCCGACAGTGATCTGTTTGCCGATCTAAACTATACAAAATCATATCTTAGGCATTTAATACATTCGGGTGAGATACTTGGAGCACAGATCGCAACGTTACATAACCTGCACTTTTACCTCTGGTTGGTAAAAGAGGCCCGTGAAAAAATTATTGCAGGCGAATTTTATACCTGGAAAGAAAAAATGGTAAAACAACTGGCTCAAAGATTATAAATGAAGGCATTCCTGGATAAATATCTAAAAGTAATTGACTGGTACATCATCAAGAAGTACTTGGGCACTTTTGCATTTACCCTGGGCATCTTTACCGTAATTACGGTAGTTTTTGACATTGCCGAACACATCGACAACTTTTTAAAATCTGGAGCTTCCATCAAAGAGATTGCCTTCCAATACTATGCAGGCTTTATTCCTTTTTACCTCAACCTGCTCGAACCACTGATCAATTTTATCGCTATCATTCTCTTTACGGCCAAAATGGCCAACCAAACCGAGATCGTTCCAATATTATGTTCAAAGGCAAGCTTCAGCAGGTTCCTGCGGCCTTATATTGTTTCGGCTACGCTTATCTTCATTATATCGCTTGTCGCCAATATTTTTATTATTCCCTATACCAATCGTTTAAAGGTCGATTTTGAGAACGCGCATTTTACGGATAACAGCGACCCGGCAAAAAGCGAAGTTCATATGCAATTGGATAAACACACGTTTGTTTATGTAAGATCGTTTGACCCGGCTACGAAAACCGGGTTTGATTTTATCATGGAAAAATTCACCGGCGACCTGATGACCGAAAAAATGGTTGCACAAAATATTGGATTTGATTCACTTAAAAAAAGATGGACCATAAAAACCTATACCGACCGGCACATTAATGGACTGAAGGAAACGATGGTTTGGCACGGTGTCAGCAAAGATACTGTGCTGGACATGAAGCCCGAGGATTTTGAAATACGGGATAACGCCTACAGCGCCATGTCAATGAGTGTATTGAATAAAAACATCGAAAAGGCTAAGATTCGGGGAACCGGCGAACTCACCGATATGCAATACGAGAAATTCAATCGCTTTGTCTACCCGCTATCCACCTATATATTGATGATTATTGGCGTGTCTATGTCATCCCGAAAGGTTCGCGGAGGCATAGGGCTGCCGCTGGGCTTAGGTATATTACTCTGTTTTGCCTACATCGTTGTTGAACGATTTGCCTTGGTATTTTCTACTAAAGGCGGCGCTCCGCCACTAATTTCAGTATTTGTACCGAACATAATATTTGGCATATTTGGCTATTACCTGCTTCTAAAAGCTCCCAAATAATGCAGCAAGCATCCCCGCGAACGGCGCTCAACAGGAATTTAATTATCCTGAATGTAACAGTCGTAATCTGGAGCTTTACCGGCATCCTGGGGAAGTTGATCAGTATCAACGCAGTTAGCCTAGTTTGGTACCGGGTACTCATTGGTTTCCTTACCCTGCTTGTTTATTTTAAAGTCAAACAAAGCAATTTTAAGGTAACCGGCAAGGTTTTTTTACAGTTGTTTTTTACAGGCGCATTGGTAGGCGCTCATTGGATATTATTCTTCCTATCCATCAAACTCTCTACCGTTTCGGTTGCCCTGGTATGCTATTCGGCGCTAACTTTATTCACCGCCATATTCGATCCACTGATCAACAAAAAGCGGGTAGCCGGTCTTGAATTAATTTTCGGTATACTAATCATCGCTGGCATTCTGGTCATTTTTAAATTTGAACCCCAATACACTAAGGGTATCATTTCCGGCTTACTTTGCGCTATTTTAGCCAGCATATTTTACATCATTAACTCAGGTCTCGTAAAATTACACCAGCCTCCTGTTATCTCATTTTATGAGTTGCTTGGTGCATTTTTCTGGATATCGCTATACTTGTTACTCACGGCCGGTTTCGATCATTTTCACCTTCCCGGCAATGGCGACCTTGGCTACCTGCTGCTGCTTGGTACCGTTTGCACTTCGCTGGCCTATGTAGCAGGTGTATCTGTGATGCGGTCGATATCGGCTTTCCGGGTAGCCCTATTCACCAACCTCGAACCTGTTTATGGCATCATTCTTTCTTTTCTTTTCTTTGGCGACATGAACAAAATGACCATCGGCTTTTGGGTCGGCGCCACTATTATTCTATCC
>CAIPPO010000129.1 GCA_903866915.1 uncultured Mucilaginibacter sp.
CAGCAGGGTGGTTCTTATCTCGGGCTCATCATTGTAGGCCATTACGTCAAAGTGGGTACCCAGTACTTCCACCTCGGCGCCGTTTGAAGTTACAATAAATGGCTTTTCTTTATTTTTGGCCACCTCAAAGTATACTTCGCCGGTAATTTCAACCTGGCGGGTATTGCCGGTAAACGCAGTAGGAAATTTGAGGGATGATGCCGCGTTAAGCCATGCCTTTGTGCCATCGGCCAGCACTATCTGGTATTCGCCGCCGCGCGGCGTGGTAACCGTATTATAAACTATGGCGGCAGGAGCGGACGCATTGTTTTGGTCATTATTCGCCTGGTACACCAGTTGCCCGTTTTGGGTTTTGTTTACCGCCGCGCCGCCTTCTTTAGTAATCACCCCATCCTTTGCACTGTTAAGCACAATGATTGCCCCGTTTGACAGGGTTAGGATAGCTTTATTGCCGCCGGGCAAAATGTCATTTTTCACGGGCTTAACTTTGTTAACTGCCTGTTGTTGTGTTTTATGGCGAGTGTTTAAAACATACACGCCTGTAGCGGTTGCCAGTAATAAAAACGAGGCTGCAATATACAGCCACCCAAACCTGATTGTTTTTACATGCTGTTTTGGGGTAAAGGCTTCGGTTATTTTGTTAAAGATCCTGTTTTCAACTTCGTCGTCGTCGCCAAGCTCAGCATCCCAGGGAATGTCTTCCAGGATGGGTTCATCTTCAAAAGCATTCAATAACTCCCATTCTTCTGGCGTACATTTTCCTGCAAGATATTTTTTATAAAGGGCATTATAGTCCTGGCGCTTCATTCAAGTTTATTTGGTTGGTACTTATATAGGCACAATTTTGTGCATCAACACACATACTATTTTATAAAACATTAAAACTACAGCCTAACATGCTCATTATAAGATACATAAATTACAACATGCACCCTGTGTAAATCAAATTGATATTATTTTAACATTGTATTAATTAAATACCTAACATTACACCTAATTTTATACAACCAAATGTATGCCCAATAATACCCTAACAGATAAGCAGTTGTGGATGGAGATCGTTGATGATGATTTCAGGGCATTTAATGTGTTTTTTAAGCGTTACTGGAAGAAATTGTACTTGATAGCTTTTAAAATACTGAGGGATAAAGACGCCTGCGAAGAAATTATTGAGGAAATCTTCATCTACCTGTGGAACAAAAGAAAAGAACTGGCTATCGAATCTTTTCCGCAATACCTTTCATCCGCCACCCGGTATAAGGTGTATAATTATTTACGGTCGGCAAAAGTATCGCCATTGGTTTACGAGGAAGACGCGGATGAAAAAATTGACGCCTTTTGCCTTAACCTGGGCGAAGAGCACATCCGGCAGGATGAATTATACCAGCAGCTGCATACCTACCTTAACCTGCTGCCCCGCCGTTGTAAAGAAATATTTATTATGAGCCGCCTGGAGCAATTATCAAACGAAGAGATCGCCGACCGCCTGCTGGTCTCCAAACGAACCGTTGAAAACCAGATAACCGTTGCTCTAAAACATTTAAGGCTATCGTTAAAAGATTCGGTTCTTATTTTTTTACTGTTAGATATTATCTCGCACCGCTAAATGGCTTTGTGCTTTTCGGTTTTAATCATTATTAATACCCAAAACAGAACGAACGACAAAAAAGCCCAGACCGTCATTGCGAGAAACGAAGCAATCTCAGCAACAGACATTCAACACACTAAAATGTAAAAGTGACCGGCGTGCGGCTGACAGGTTACCCGGAGATTTATCTTAAATGATTTGCGTGTGTAGGGATTGCTTCGTTCCCCGCAATGAGCGCGCGGGGAGAGTTGCTCCTTCTGACCCATATCTACCCACCCAATGGCTTGATGACCCCAATGACCCCAATAACTTTTTGTCTCACCCGGTTCACTATTTTTTGGTTACTACTACAACCATCATCCCGTTGTCGGCGTTTTGCTGCCAGAAAATATTCTCGTCAGCGTTTTCATACTCGAAGGAGCCCGGGACAGAGGTTCTGCTTGTCCGGCTAAAATTAAGATCGCTTAAAACTCTGTCGACGGTTGCGTGATAGGATTGAGGCAAATAAATGTAGATGTGCGTTGCAGCCTCTATTTCCTCTTTTTTGAAGCCGATGTTTGCAAGCGTATCCTGTTGGTATATATAAATGCTATAGGTTGTGTCCGAAGTATCCAGCGTAAATGCAGTGGCCGACCCCATCATGTTTTCGGCAGAGGTACCGATTCGCTCGATGGCATATTTTAGTTTTGAGGCGATGAATTCTTTCGGGCTGCTGAAGCCCTGGGCCCGCACCTTTAAACCCCAAATTGTAAAGATGGCCGCGATAATTAAAAATTTAACTTTCATTGAAGAAAAAACAAATTAACGATTAGGATGGCAAAACAGCATTTTAACCAGCCTGTACCACAAAAAGCAGGGCGGGCTGTTGACACAAGATACGGAAGGATGACCTGGAGAAAAATGTGAGATTAGTAGTATTTAGGCCTGAGGGATTTTGCTCCGCCCTGTTTCACTCATCACCCATACCCAAAACAGAACGAACGGCAAAACAGAATTGTCATTTTCGGGAGCGGGAAATGGCATATTGTGTATTGGAGTCATGGTGAGGCACCCGAGCCAGGTGGCAAGGGCCCTGATGTGTAAAATTTGGAGGCAGGGGATGATAGCCTTTTTTTATTTCCACAGACCTTTTGGGAATTGAAAGCGTTTCTATATAAAAACATCGGAAGCTTTAAATGAAATTCACGTAAATTTGAAACCATTCGCGTATCCCAACTGAACAAGTTGGTTTATCGGTGTAATCATTCTAACATCAGTGAAATCCCATCATGAAATTATCCCAACTCACCAACTACCTCGAAAGCATAGCGCCGCTGGCTTACCAGGAAGATTATGATAATGCC
>CAIPPO010000130.1 GCA_903866915.1 uncultured Mucilaginibacter sp.
GTCTATTACAACGACACCCGAGATACCACCTACACCCGAAGAACTGGCCGAGTTAAAGGCTAGAAAAAAGGGATGGTTTGAACCCATTCAAGAAATATTTGCCGCTATAGGTGACATGCCTTCGGTTATGTGGAAGCTTGCATTGGTTTATCTTTTCCAATGGTATGCCATGTTCTGTTACTGGCAGTTTGTAGCATTAAGTATCGCTAAATCGGTTTTCCACACCACTTCCGACGGTAATAAAGAGCTTTACGAACAAGCCGTGGTATGGGCAGGAAAGGTTAATGGCTTTTATAATATTGTCACCTTTTTATCAGCCTTCGGATTGGTTTGGCTTGCACGTAAGTTCAGCGCAAAATATGTGCATATAGCTTGTTTATTGATGGCAGGCCTTGCGCTGCTTATCTTCCCCCATATCACGGACAAAAATTTGCTGTTCGCTCCAATGGTTGGTTTTGGTATCGCCTGGGCCAGTATGATGGGTGTACCCTATATTATGGTGGTTGGTAGCATTCCAAAAGAACGTTACGGCGTTTATATGGGTATTATCAATATGATGATTGTGGTGCCTATGATTTTACAAACCCTAAGTTTTGGCTTTGTGTACCAGCACTTTTTAGGTTCAGATCCGGCAAATGCCATTACCTTTGCCGGTGTGCTGTTATTACTGTCAGCACTGGCAACAACGCGCATCAAGCGCGATCATGTTGAAGAAGATGTAGTGATACCCGTCAGCGCCGGGCATTGATTTTATAATTAGAAATTATTCACGTGTACAATCCTGCATTACACCAGCAAATTAATACTATTCTCCGCAAACATCATATTGATATTGCGGAGGCTGATAATGCTTTCTACGTGCGGATGATGGCTAACGCCGATCATATCCAAACTTTATATACCGAAATATATGGTAATCACCCCCGCTCGGCGATGGCTTTTGAGCAATTGATTGGGGGTATTACCAAAACTTACCTGGCACGCCCGCAGAGCATGCGCGAAAAAGACGAACTAAAGGAACGCAAGGGATACTGGTACCTCGGTAACGATATCGCAGGTATGAGTCTTTATGTCGATCGTTTTTGTGGTAGCCTGGCCAACCTTCCGGCCAAACTGGAGTACTTTGAAAACCTTGGTGTAAACTTCCTGCACCTGATGCCCATATTTGAAAGCCCGGCAGAAGCCAGCGATGGCGGCTATGCCGTTTCCAATTTCCGAAAGGTGGACGAGCGCTTCGGAACGCTGGATGACCTGGTTAACCTCCGTCAACACATGGACGATAAGGGTATGTACCTGATGGTGGATATCGTGCTTAACCATACCTCCAACCAGCACCATTGGGCCGAGCGCGCCAAGGAAGGCGATGCCGAATACCAGGACTATTTTTACATGTTCGATAGCCGCGATATACCCGATGAGTTTGAAAGGAGTATGTTTGAGATATTCCCTGAGAGTTCGCCGGGTAATTTTACCTGGGTACCCGAATGTGAAAAATGGGCAATGACCGTGTTTCACCACTACCAGTGGGACCTGAATTATAGCAATCCAGCGGTTTTTGTGGCGATGCTGGATAACGTTTTATTTTATGCCAACCTTGGCGTGGATATTTTGCGTATCGATGCCCCGGCCTTCATCTGGAAGCAGATGGGCACTAACTGCCAGAACCTGCCAATGGCACATACGCTGCTGCGCCTCATCAAGCAATGCGTTATGGTTGCTACACCCGGCATGGCGATACTTGGCGAAGCCATTGTTGCACCTAAAGATATCCTTAAATACTTTGGAACTGGATCCTATACCGCCCGCGAGTGTGATTTTGCTTATAACGCTACCCAAATGGCCCTGCAATGGGATATGCTGGCTACCGGAGATACACGCGTGATGCTGGCAGCGCAATACCTGGTTTTGCAAAAGCCTTTCGGCACATCATGGATCACCTACACGCGCTGCCACGACGATATTGGCCTGGCTTATGATGATGATATGATTCGCCAGGCTGGCTATAATTCTTACGACCACCGTAAGTTTTTGCAGGATTATTATTCGGGTAAGTTCCCCGATAGTCCGGCTACAGGTGCCCTGTTTTCCTCGAACCCAAAAAATGGTGATGCCCGGATCAGCGGATCGCTGGCCTCGTTATGCGGACTGGAAAAAGCCCTGGCTGAAAAAAATAAAAAGGCCATCGACACAGCTATCAATAAAATCTTACTGATGCAGGCACATAGCTTTTTTCTGGGCGGGGTGCCCATGTTATTTTATGGCGATGAGGCAGGCTATACCAACGACTACTCCTATCTTGACGATCCCGCAAAAAGCTACGACAATCGGTGGATGCACCGCCCGGTGATCGACTGGGAAAAGAACAAGCGTATTAATAAAGCAAAAACCGTAGAACACCGGATATTTTCAGCAACCCAGAAACTACTGGCTATCCGCAAAAAGCTGGCGGTAATTGCCGACTATAAAAATCTCACCTGGCTGAATCCATACAATATTCACGTTGCCGCCTACCTGCGAACGCTGGAGGATCAGGCATTTTTTGGCGTATACAATTTCAGCGGTAAAACGGCATACCTTACCTGGGCTGCGTTTAAAGAACATGGCATAACACCCCAAAAACTTTATTGCCATTGGACCGGCAAAGAATTTATAGCAGGCGGTAATGGCGATTTTTTAGTGCTGGAGCCTTATGGCTTTCATTTGCTGGAGTTGGTGGGCTGAAATTGAAATGATAGTACAAATAGCATAGAAATTCGGTGAATTCTTTAATTCTCTAAATTCAGGTTAAGACAATGGCCGCTATGCCGGGCGTATAAGTTTCCCCCTCGCCCGTACAAGCATTCCCCTGCAGCTCGTTCGAAAGGACAATTTTTAAAATAGGATTGGCAATAGATATCCCCTATATCTAATAAAAATCTTTAAATCGGGTTCAAAAAAGCGGATTGGCAAAGCCGATTTGCAAGTTTAAAGATAACTTATCCGCCTAAAGCCGGCCGTTATGACGAGCGAAAAAAACGGCATACGCCAGGCTTCACGCGCCCTATCCCCTAACTTCCTGGTTCACAACCAATCCGCGTAAATCATCATCGCTGATATCCAATTTGCCATCCGCTAAAGTAAGGAAGCGATGGTAGGCATCGGCCAGTTCGTCTTTTTCGAGCTTGAAGCCCAGGCGTTCCAAGTGGAATTTGAGGGCATGGCGACCGCTGCGGGCAGTCAATACGATGGTGGCACTTGGGAAGCCAACGTCTTCGGGGCGGATGATCTCGTAGTTTTCGCGCATTTTGAGGAAGCCATCCTGGTGTATGCCTGAGCTATGTGCGAAGGCGTTACCACCCACGATAGCTTTATTGGGCTGTACAGGCATGCGCATCTGCGTGCTAACCAGTCGGCTGATCTCGTAAATTTTTTGTGATTTTATTTGGGTATGTAAACCCAGGCTTTGGTGGGTTTTGAGGATCATCACTACTTCTTCCATGGAAGTGTTGCCGGCGCGTTCGCCGATGCCGTTAATGGTGCCTTCTACCTGGCGTGCGCCGTTCTGAAGGCCAGCAATGGAGTTGGCTGTTGCCAGGCCAAGGTCGTTATGGCAATGAACGGAGATGATAGCCTTATCGATATTTTTAACGTTCTCTTTCAGAAACCTGATCTTACTTCCATATTGGTCGGGCAGGCAGTAACCGTTGGTGTCGGGAATATTGACTACAGTTGCACCTGCCGCAATGACCGCTTCCACCATCTTTGCCAGGTAGTGGATATCAGCACGACCCGCATCTTCGGCGTAAAACTCAATATCTTCTACACCACGTTTTGCATATTTAACGGCTTCGACGGCACGTTCCAATATTTCCTCGCGTGTGCTGTTGAATTTGTGCTTGATATGCATATCGGATGATCCGATGCCAGTATGTATACGCGGATGTTTGGCATATTTAAGGGCCTCGATAGCGGCGTCGATATCACCTTTATTGGCACGGGTAAGTGCGCAAACCGTAGGGGTTGATACCGCTTTAGATATTTCAACAACACTCTGAAAATCGCCGGGACTTGATACCGGAAAACCGGCTTCAATGATGTCAACGCCGAGCGCTTCCAGTTCGCGGGCTATTTCTATCTTTTCGGGGGTAGTCAACTGACAGCCGGGTACCTGTTCGCCATCGCGAAGCGTGGTATCAAAAACATAAACGCGGTTTGGATCGTGAAGCATATTATTTATTTTTTATTGATTACACCGATTTTTCTTTTAATCGATTACGCTAATTTTTTTTGTCATTGGGCATTGGTCATTTTTAAATAAATCTGATGATGTGCCTAAACTAATATAACCATCCCGATAGCTTTCGGGACAACTACCATTTACTCCCCCCTAAATAAACTCCAGCACCTTTTGGCCCATCGCCTTTGTGCCTAAAATCTTACTCTTGTCTGTGCTGCTATCAGCAATATCTCCGGTACGGTAGCCAGCTTTTAAGGTTTTGTCTACTGCTTCGGTAATACGTTTAGCTTCTTCCTTCAGGCCGAAAGCAATTTCGTACATCAGGGCTACGGATAGGATAGAGGCCAAAGGGTTAGCTTTATCCTGCCCGGCAATATCATGTGCCGAACCGTGGATTGGCTCAAAGAAGCCGGTGCCATCACCTATCGATGCTGAAGCCAGCATCCCCATTGAACCAGCAATCTGTGAAGCTTCGTCGGTAAGGATGTCTCCAAAAAGGTTAGCAGTCACCACCACGTCGAATTTCTTCGGGTTTTTTACCAGTTGCATGGCCGCGTTGTCGATGAACATGTGTTCTGTCTCCACATCGGGGTATTCCTGTGCGATCTCCTGCACCACCGAGCGCCATAAGCGTGAAGTTTCGAGCACATTCGCTTTATCTACCGAGCAAAGACGTTTGGTACGTACTCTTGCTGCCTCATAGGCTTTGCGTGCGATACGTTCCACTTCGTAGCGGTGGTAGATCATAAGGTCTGACGAAAAGTCGTCACCTCTGGTTTTTTCGCCGAAGTAAACGTCGCCGGTCAGTTCGCGGAAAAAGAGGATATCAGTACCTTTCAATATTTCAGGCTTCAGGCTGGAAGCATTCAGCAGTTCATCAAACAGAACGATGGGGCGCAGGTTAGCATACAAGCCCAGTTCTTTGCGGATCTTCAACAAACCCTGCTCCGGACGAACCTTAGCCGATGGATCATTGTCATATTTCAAATGCCCTACAGCACCGAAAAGGATAGCATCACTCGCCTTTGCTTTAGCCAGTGTTTCATCAGGCAATGAGGTGCCGGTAGCTTCAATAGCTACGTGACCCATCAAACCTTCATCAAAAGTGAATGTATGCCCGTAGATCGAGCCAATCTTTTCAAGCACCGCCTTACCCCAGGTAGTTACTTCGGGGCCGATACCGTCGCCCGGTATTACTAATATGTGTTTATTCATTTTTCTGTTTATACCGATGTGTCCCGATAGCTATTGGGATGATTACACCGATTTCTTTGTTATATGTTATATGTTAGTCGTTTTTGATTTCCACGTAAAACGCCTAACCCTTTGACCTTTGCCTTTTACCTCGCTTCGAAAGCCTCGATCTCCGCCTTATGGCTCAGGATATAATCGATATCGTCATAGCCATTGATCAGGCAGGCTTTTTTATAAGCATTGATCTCAAAGCTTTCCTGCTCGCCTGTTGAGGCTAAGGAGATCACCTGGTTTTCGAGGTCAACGTCGACCTGAGTTAGCGGATCAGCGAAAACAGCTTCAAATATCTTGGCTAAAAAAGCATCGCTAACCTGAACTGGCAGCAAGCCGTTGTTTAAGGCATTGCCTTTAAAGATATCAGCAAAAAAGCTACTGACTACCACATCAAATCCAAAGTCGACTATGGCCCAGGCAGCATGTTCCCGGCTGCTTCCGCAACCGAAATTTTTCCCTGCTACCAGTACCTTACCTGAATAGGTTGGGTGATTCAGCACAAAATCCTTTGGATTTTCCTGGTTATCATAACGCCAGTCGCGGAAAAGGTTATTGCCAAACCCTTCGCGGGTAGTGGCCTTTAAAAAGCGCGCCGGGATGATCTGGTCAGTGTCGATATTCTCTATCGGCAATGGCACAACGGTGCTCTGTACATGTTTGAATATTTTTGTCATTTTATTTTGTCATTACGGCATTGGTCATTTGTCATTGGGTAGTAGAGGGAGTAACATTACAACCTTACAACATTCCAACAAAAATCACCCTACCAATTCTTCTTCCTGTAACAATTCCCGTATATCCGTGATCCGTCCGGTAACTGCGGCGGCCGCAGCAGTTAATGGGCTAGCCAAAAACGTACGTGAGTTTGGTCCCTGGCGGCCTTCGAAGTTTCTGTTCGAGGTTGATACACAGTATTTACCTGCTGGTATTTTGTCCTCGTTCATAGCCAGACATGCGCTGCATCCGGGCTCGCGCAGTGGAATACCGGCTGCTTCAAATACTTTGTCCAAACCTTCAGCAATAGCCTGTTGTTCCACCTGTTTTGAACCGGGTACAACCCAAACCGTTACGTTATCAGCTTTCTTTCTGCCTTTCAGGAATTTAGCCACCTGGCGCAGATCTTCGATACGCGCATTGGTACAGCTACCGATGAACACATAATCGATCTCTTTACCCAGCATCAGCTGATCGTCTTGCAGACCCATGTATTTTAATGAGTTGGCATAAGACAATTGCTCAGTTGCGTCGATATCTTTGGTTGCAGGCACATGTTGTGTAACGCCTATGCCCATACCCGGGTTAGTACCGTAGGTGATCATTGGTTCAATGTCTTCAGCCCGGAAGCTTAATACTTTGTCAAACTGAGCATCTTCATCGCTATACAAGGTTTCCCAATAAGCTAATGCCTTATCCCACTCTTCGCCTTTAGGGGCAAATTCGCGACCTTTTACATAATTAAATGTAGTTTCATCAGGGGCGATCAATCCACAACGTGCACCCATTTCGATGCTCATGTTACAAACGGTCATACGACCCTCCATGCTCAGCGAGCGAATGGTGTCGCCTGCGTATTCTACAGCGTATCCGGTACCACCTGCTGCCGTAATCTGGCTGATGATGTAAAGGATGATATCCTTCGCACCAACACCAAACTGTAACTTACCATTTACTTCAATTTTCATCCTTTTAGGACGCGACTGCAATAAACATTGCGTTGCCAGCACCTGTTCAACCTGTGAAGTGCCTATACCGAAAGCAATAGCTCCGAAAGCACCGTGCGTAGAAGTATGACTATCGCCGCAAACGTAAGTACCACCCGGACGGGTAATGCCTAACTCAGGTCCGATAATATGAACGATACCCTGGTAAGGGTGACCCAAACCATAAAACTCGATGCCAAATTCCTTACAGTTTTTAGCCAATGTTTCTACCTGGAACCGCGAAAGTTCCTCCTTGATCGGCAGGTGTTGTTCCCAGGTTGGCACGTTATGGTCGGCCGTGGCAACAGTTTTGTTTGGCCTTAATACTTTACGACCCGCTTTACGCAAACCGTCGAATGCCTGCGGGCTGGTTACTTCATGTATGAAGTGTGTGTCGATATATAATACATCCGGGAATCCTTCTTTGCTGCTCACCACGTGCGCATCCCAGATCTTGTCAAATAATGTTTGTCCCATTTTCAATATGTTTAGAAGTGGCAGTTGCAGTAGCAGTAGCAGTCATTTTAACTGCCAATGCCACTGCCACTGCTACTTAATTTATGCTTCAATTACCTGGTTTTCAGGGCGCAAACTGCGTACAGTTTTACCAGCCTGCCAGATCTCGCTTTCGCGAAGTTCTTTCAATTCGGCATCCAGTTTCACACGGTAATCAGGCTGACTGTTCAGATCGATCGAACGTTGTGATTCTTTGCCGGTAGCAACGCTTTCGTACAGTTCTTCAAATACCGGCTTAGTAGCATCGCGGAATTTCTTCCACCAGTCTAACGCACCACGTTGTGCTGTAGTTGAACAGTTGGCGTACATCCAGTCCATGCCATTTTCTGCAACTAACGGCATTAATGATTGGGTCAGCTCTTCAACAGTTTCGTTGAAAGCTTCAGAAGGTGTATGACCTTTGCTGCGCAATACATCATATTGTGCAGCAAATACACCCTGGATACAACCCATTAAAGTGCCACGTTCGCCTGTTAGGTCGCTGAATACTTCTTTGCGGAAGTCGGTTTCAAACAAATAACCGCTACCTACAGCGATACCCAAAGCAACAACGCGTTCTTGAGCTCTGCCGGTTGCATCCTGGAAGATAGCATAGCTTGAGTTTAAGCCGCGTCCCTGTAAGAACATACGACGCAAAGATGTACCCGAACCCTTAGGAGCTACCAGGAACACGTCTACATCAGCAGGGGGAATGATACCGGTTTGCTCTTTGAAAGTGATACCGAAACCGTGTGAAAAGTATAATGCTTTTCCGGCAGTAAGGTGTTTTTTAACGGTTGGCCACAATTCAATTTGTGCGGCATCGCTCAGCAAGTAGCAAATAATGGTGCCTCGCTCTAACGCTTCTTCAATCTCGAACAAGGTTTCGCCGGGTACAAAACCGTCGGCTATTGCCTTATCCCAGGTTTTTGAATTTTTACGCTGACCAACGATCACGTTGATACCATTGTCTTTTTGATTGAGCGCTTGACCAGGACCCTGAACGCCATAGCCAATTACAGCTACAACTTCGTTCTTTAATACTTCCTGTGCCTTTGATAAAGGGAACTCTTCGCGGGTTACCACATTTTCTTCAGTGCCGCCGAAATTTAATTTTGCCATTGTTATTGTTTTTGATTACACCGATGTTTCCCGATCACTTTCGGAATGATTACATCGATTATTGTTTTATTTTAATTGGTTACTTTTTTTGTCTTTAGTCATTAAGTATTGGTCATTTGCAAGACTCAATTAAGCCTTTTACCTTTATCCTTTAGCCTTTCACCTCATTTCTTCACTACCAGCACAATCCCCGAGGCCCAATGCATTTTGGTTACAACCATATCGTTTCGGGCGTCTAAAGTTGATAATAAATTTGCTGCTTTTTCGGCATGACCTTCCGGCCAATTTGATTGAGGCAGCATATCGTCAATAATATAAATACCACCGGGTGCCAGCATCGCCAGCGTTTCTTCCAGCATCATGTACTTTCCCGGCCACGTATCTGCAAAGATAAAACTGAACCGCATTTTCCCATTCCGTTTCAGCCATTCATTCCCATCAGTACAAATTAGCGTCAGGCGGCGGTCGATACCCAGATTTTCTTTAGCTACGTTTAACAACGTTTCATCATTATCCAGTGATATCAGCGTCGAATCCTCGTCCATCCCGTCCAGTATCCAGGCAGTTGCCAGCCCGGTGCCCGTCCCCAATTCGAGGAATTCGCCCGATGGCTTTGTTGCAGCGAGTGTCTTCAACAACGAGCAGGTCGATATCTCCGACATTTGCAAAAAGCCCAAAGCCTCGGTAGCTTTTTTAATGCTATCGTAAGCGTCAGGTTGTTGTTGAATTATTGTTGATTCCACTGGTCGTTTTATTAAGTCATTAGGTCATTTGTCATTTGGCATTGGTCTTTCACCTTTAGCCTTTCACCTACATGGTAAAAACCTGGTCCCCTTCATTCAAAAATTCGTTCTCAATCACTTCCTCACCCGGTTCCAAACGTTCAAATTCGCGCAGTTTGGCGTTAAAGCCTTCGCTGTCTTTGATGATGGCAACCCTTGCACTGCGTACAAATTCAATCAGGCCAAAAGGCTGAAGGATGCTTAAGAGGTTATCAGTTTCTTCGCGGTGACCGGTGGTTTCAAACACCGTATAGTCTTTACGGATGGCAACCGTACGGGCACCATTTTCGCGCAGTAGCCGCTCGACGCTTACTTTCTCCGCAATAACATCTGTTGAAAGCTTATACAATGCCAGTTCCTGCCAGATTACATCTTCATTGGTATGATAATATACTTTCAATACCTCAACCTGTTTTTCTATCTGCCGGCAAAGTTTGCGCACCACATCTTCTGTTTCGTTGATCACAATATTGAAGCGATGAACGCTGCCTACTTCAGAAGGCGAAGTGTTCAGACTATCTATATTGATCTTACGACGTGTAAATATGATGGCAATGCGGTTAAGCAAACCCACCTGGTTCTCGGTATATACCGTGATGTTAAATTCCTGTTTACCCTCTTGATGTTCCATTTTAAATCTTTTTATCTGCTTCCTCCGCTCAAAGTCCTCTGCTTCGTAGAGGATTTAGCTGAGGCCGGGTTAATTATTTAAGCCTTATCTCTGATACACTACATCCTTGTGGTACCATCGGGAATACATTATTTTCCCGGGTAACTATTACTTCCAGCAGGTAAGCGCCTTTGTGTGCCAGCATTTCCTCTAAAGTCGACGGAAGATCTTTGCGGTCTGAAATTGATTTTCCGGCAATGCCATAAGCAGCAGCGAGTTGTACAAAATCCGGACTCTTCATTTCCACGAATGAGTAACGTCTTTCGTTAAACAATTCCTGCCATTGGCGCACCATACCGAGAAACCTGTTGTTCAGGATAATGATCTTGATATTGGTATTTTCCTGCATCACTGTGCCTAGTTCCTGTAAGGTCATCTGGAACCCACCGTCGCCGATGATCGCTACCACATCCTTTTCCGGTGTTCCAAATTTGGCACCGATAGCGGCAGGAAGTGCAAAGCCCATAGTACCTAAGCCGCCGCTGGTAACATTGCTGCGGGTATTATTGAATTGAGCGTAGCGGCAGGCTACCATCTGGTGCTGACCCACGTCAGTTACAATAATGGCTTCACCTTTAGTAATTTCGTTCAATTGCTTAATCACCTCGCCCATGGTCATTTCGTCGGTAGTAGGATTCAGCTCTGGCTCAATCACCTGTTCAATTTCCTGCCGGGTATAATCATTAAATAACTGCAGCCATTCAGGGTGCGTTTTTTCTTCGATAGCAGCAGTCAATAAAGGCAAAGTTTCTTTACAATCGCCCCAAACAGGCACGGTAGTTTTTACATTTTTGTCGATTTCGGCTGGATCAATATCCAGGTGGATCACTTTGGCCTGTTTGGCATATTTATCAAGGCGACCAGTAACGCGGTCGTCAAAGCGCATGCCGATGGCGATCAGTACGTCGCAGGAGTTGGTGAGCACATTAGGGCCATAGTTGCCGTGCATGCCCAGCATGCCTACATTCAAGGGGTGACTTGTTGGTATTGCACCTGCACCTAAAACTGTCCATGCCGCCGGGATGCCGCTTTTCTCAACAAATGCTGCAAATTCTTTTTCAGCTTTGCCGAGAATTACACCCTGACCGAACAAGATAAAAGGTTTTTTTGCAGCATTAATCAGCTCCGCTGCCTGTTGAATGAATTGCGGGCGAACGATAGGTTTCGGCCTGTAGCTACGAATATGGTTACAAGGAGTATAGCCCTTGAATTTGAATTTTTGTATCTGCGCGTTTTTGGTGATGTCGATTAAAACCGGACCGGGTCTACCGCTGCGGGCAATGTAAAATGCTTTTGCGATCACCTCCGGCAGTTCGGTCGCATCAGTTACCTGGTAGTTCCATTTCGTAACCGGGGTGGTGATATTGATCACATCAGTCTCCTGAAAAGCGTCGGTACCTAGTAGATGTGCGAATACTTGTCCGGTGATACATACCAATGGCGTACTGTCAATTTGGGCATCAGCAAGGCCGGTAACCAGATTGGTTGCACCCGGGCCACTGGTAGCGAATACCACACCCACTTTGCCCGATGTACGGGCATAGCCCTGTGCCGCATGAATTCCACCCTGCTCATGGCGAACAAGGACGTGCTTCAATTGTTCGTTATAATCATAAAGGGCATCATAGATCGGCATGATCGCACCACCCGGGTAACCGAAAATGGTAGACACACCTTCAATGATCAGCGCTTCCAATAAGGCTGCTGAGCCCGAAATTTCTTTTGCTGGCGATTCTGCCGATTGTACGGCGATTTCACTTATTGACTGTTGTGCAACTTCCATATTATTTAATTTTTTTGCCCACCTAAAGGTGATCATTTTAGTATGCTGCCTTAATGACAGCTATTTATTTTTTTAATTCCTGCTCTATTTCAGCTGCCATTTTTCGCATTCTGGCTGCCAGCCTTTTTTTGTGGTTAATCCGCTCGTGTAAATAACCACCATACCACATAATATGATACCTCACTGCGGGGTCGTTTATAATTTTAGATACCTGAACTACCCCATTGGTATTGATAGGTGCTTTTGCGCCGATATACGTATTGTATCCTTGCCTCCGCTCGTTATAAAACATTTCGTCGGCACTTACTTCAAAAGGTATGTCATTCGTGTACAAATAGGTAAGATGTTTAGCCAATACCTTATTTTCAATCAACCTCAGATACCCTGACGATTTAAATCCTTCAAAACGACTGTTATCAAAAGTTAGAAAGTTTGTATTTGCCAACTGGAAGCTGTTTGTATCAATATACGCAGCATCTATCTTTCCCGACGCCATTTGTTGCCATGCCTTATCATAATAGGAAGCCGTTTTTTCAACTGCGCTTACGTCAGCAACTTCATTGGCATCGTGGTTTAAGTCGTCTTTTATGCCCTCCAGAAATTCTTTTTCCATCTTGCGTTCATTGCGACTATCATTCCAGTTGTGCAATGCCAACGTAATACTTACCGCAAAAACGATAATTGCAATCTCCTCCGCCAGCTCCTTTAGCTTCCTCGGCCAGGCCTTGTCACGGTCCTCTGCGATATGGACCGCCTTTTCGGCATGCTTAATTATCTTTTCTTCAGACATGGCTTTTTTTAGGTCATTTGGCATTTCGTCATCGGGGCATTGTTCATTTTAACATTTCAACTTTCCAATGTTTCAATCTTCCAACCCTTCAGGGCATTTCATCAGTTACACAACCTTCGGCTGCAGTGCTAACAGTTTTTGCGTATTTATATAACAATCCTCTTTTTACTTTCAATTCGGGTTGCTGCCATTCGCTTCTGCGGTAGGCCAATTCTGCCTCTGAAATTTTGACATCGATACTATTATTGACAGCATCAATCACGATGACGTCATTGTCTTTAACTATGCCAATATTACCCCCATCGTACGCTTCAGGCGTAATGTGACCTACAACGAAGCCATGCGTGCCTCCTGAAAATCGGCCATCGGTGATCAGTGCGACAGATGAACCTAATCCAGCACCAAAAATGGCTGAAGTAGGCTTTAACATTTCGGGCATACCCGGAGCGCCTTTAGGGCCCACATTGCGTATCACTACCACGTCGCCTTGCTTAACGCGGCCGCTCAATATACCGTCGATCAATTCAAACTCACCGTCAAATACACGGGCAGGGCCTTCAAAACGTTCGCCTTCTTTTCCTGTAATTTTAGCTACAGAGCCACCTGTTGCCAGGTTGCCATATAATATCTGTAAGTGCCCGGTTGCTTTGATAGCCTGATCAACGGGCAGGAATACTTTCTGGGTGTCAAAATTCAGTTCAGGAACTTCTGCCAGGTTTTCAGCTAGGGTTTTGCCTGTTGCAGTAAGGCAATCGCCATGCAGCCAGCCAAGCTTTAATAAGTATTTCATTACAGCAGGAACACCACCAACATTGTGTAGGTCTTCCATCATGTATTTACCGCTTGGCTTCATATCGGCCAGCAGCGGAATGCGGTTACTTATCGCCTGAAAATCGTCCTGGGTAAGCGGCACTTCAACACTTTTTGCTATTGCGATGAGGTGTAGTACTGCATTTGTTGATCCGCCCAAAACCATAATAGTGGTGATGGCATTTTCAAATGCCTTGCGGGTCATGATATCTCTTGGTTTGATGTCGCGCTCAAGCAATAGCTTGATAGCTTTACCTGCATCGCGGCATTCTTTCTGTTTATCTTCGCTCAGCGCCGGGTTAGATGAAGAGTAAGGCAAGCTCATACCTAATGCTTCGATAGCAGCAGCCATCGTATTAGCCGTATATATACCACCACATGCTCCTGCACTCGGGCATGCATTTTTTACTACACCCAGAAAGTCCTCGGGCGTTATGGTGCCGGCGATTTTCTTACCCAAAGCCTCAAATGCCGATACAATATTCAGGTCCTCACCTTTCCAATGCCCCGGTTTGATAGTGCCGCCATAAACCATAATTGCAGGACGGTTAAGCCTGCCCATTGCCATTACTGATCCTGGCATGTTTTTATCACATCCAGGCAGGGCGATCAAACCATCATAATATTGAGCACCACAAACCGCCTCAATCGAATCGGCTATGATATCACGACTCACCAGTGAGTAGCGCATGCCTTCGGTACCGTTGCTCATTCCATCACTAACGCCGATGGTATTAAAGATCAGGCCAACCAATCCTTCGTCCCAAATACCCTCTTTTACCACTTTAGCCAGGTCGTTCAGGTGCATATTACAGGTATTGCCGTCGTAGCCCATGCTGGCTACGCCTACCTGTGCTTTTTTAAGATCGTCCTCGGTCAGGCCGATTCCATAAAGCATGGCTTGCGCCGCAGGCTGGGTTGGGTCCTGGGTTAGCACTTTGCTGTACTTGTTCAGTTCGGTAGTAGTGGTAGTTGGCATTTAGGGTTGTATTGGTTGCCCCGATAACTATCGGGATGGTTGTATTAATTGTATTGGTTGCCCCGATAGCTATCGGGATGGTTTTAGAAGGTTGAACCAGTGCAAAAAGTTGACCTCGTACAACCTTCTCAAACTTCAAATCCTAAGTTAGGGAGACTGCCTGCAACGTCCAATAGCTTAAGTAAATAAATCAAAAACAATATTTA
>CAIPPO010000131.1 GCA_903866915.1 uncultured Mucilaginibacter sp.
CGCTGGGTGAGGCTGGGAAAAGTAGAAGGGGGGCAGGTAGAAGTGCTTAGCGGCCTTGCCCCGCACGAACAATTTATTGTAAGTGCGGATGGCAGGTTATTTAATGGCGCAGCTGTAAAAATTAATAAATAAACAGATGAAGAACGGATTTGCAGGAAACATAGCACAAGCATTTTTACAGTCGAAACTAACCATACTGTTGATGATCGCATTTTTACTGATAGGCGGTTACAGCACTTTTTTAATACCCAGGGAAGAAGAGCCGCAGATACAGGTTCCAATGGCTGATATTTTTATCGGATATCCCGGAGCTTCTCCTAAGGACGTAGAAACCAAAGTATCCGCCCCGTTGGAAAAAATGATCTCCAATGTAAAAGGCGTAGAATATGTGTATTCAACGTCGATGCAGGGACAAGCGATGATCGTCGTTCAGTTCTATGTAGGCGAAGATGTGGAACGTTCGCTGGTAAAGCTATACACCGAACTGATGAAAAACATGGATAAGATGCCGCAAGGCGTTACCCTTCCGCTTATAAAGACAAGGGCCATAGACGATGTGCCCGTGTTAGGCTTAACCCTTTGGAGCGATAAATACGATGATTACCAATTAAAGCAAATTGGGCAGGAACTGGATAATGAAATTAAAAAAATCCCCGATGTTTCTGACATTAATATTATCGGCGGCAGAAACCGTGAAGTTAAGGTCATACTCGATAAAAATAAAATGGCTGAAAACCATGTTGATTTTTTATCCCTCAGCAAGCAAATACAAAGCAACAATATGCAGTTGCCGGGAGGGACCCTGCTTCAAAAGGATACTGCATTTTCGATAACTACAGGCAATTTTTTAAATACTTCGGATGATGTGGCCAATTTGGTTCTCGGCGTAAATCAGCAACAACCTGTCTACCTCAAGCAAATAGCCAAAGTAGAAGAAGGAGCTGAAACCCCGAGCCAGTATGTCCTTTTTGGATACGGCAAAGCTAATCAGGCTAACGCCAAAGCTTTTAAATCCAATTACCCCGCAATTACATTATCAATAGCTAAAAAGAAGGGTGCGGACGCTATGAAGCTATCAGAACAAATCCTTAACAAAGTAGAGTATTTGAAAAAAGACCTGTTACCCAACGATGTGCATTTAACAGTTACCCGAAACTATGGCGAAACCGCGTCTGACAAGGTTTCTGAATTACTGTTCCATTTATTCATCGCCATTGTTGTGGTTACTGTATTTGTAATGCTGGCAATGGGTTGGCGGGGTGGTTTGGTGGTATTTTTGTCGGTGCCCGTAACTTTTGCGCTCACCCTGTTCGCCTATTATTTTATGCATTACACGCTTAACCGGATCACCCTTTTTGCGCTGGTATTTATAACGGGTATTGTCGTCGATGATTCCATCATTATCGCAGAAAATATGCACCGGCATTTTAAAATGAAAAAATTGCCACCATTGCAGGCCGCGATCTATGCTATTAATGAAGTGGGTAATCCGACGATCCTGGCGACTTTCACCGTAATAGCCGCAGTATTACCAATGGCCTTTGTCTCCGGTATGATGGGGCCATATATGAGCCCTATGCCTATTGGCGCATCAATTGCCATGATATTATCCTTAATTGTTGCTTTAACGCTTACGCCATACCTGGGATTTATCTTCCTGCGCGAAAAAGAAAATCATGGCAATGCGCGCGAAGAAAGCAAGCCAAAACTATTGGAAGAAACCCGCATTTATAAAATATACCGCTCTTTCATTCAACCTTTACTGGAAACCCGTTGGAAACGATGGGCATTTATTCTCAGTACCGTCGTCATCCTGCTTGCAACATTGCTCATGTTCTATACCAAAGCGGTTGCGGTAAAAATGTTGCCATTCGACAACAAAAACGAGTTCCAGGTGGTAATCGATATGCCTGCGGGCACTACGCTGGAAAAGACCCAGGCGGTGGCAAAAGACATAGGTTCCTATTTATCAGGTCAAGTGCTTGTTAAAAACTATGAAACCTATATCGGGACTTCGGCACCAATCAGTTTTAACGGACTGGTGCGGCATTATGATCTGCGCAGGGGTGATAATGTGGCGGACATACAGGTTAACTTGATAGATAAAAAAGACCGAAGTATACAGGGTCATGGAATCGCCAAGGAAATGCGTAGCCCAATACAAGCAATCGCCAAAAAATACAACGCCAATGTGAAAATTGTGGAAGTACCGCCCGGCCCTCCGGTATTGTCAACCCTCGTGGCTGAAATTTATGGCCCCGACTACAATGAACAAATAAAAGTGGCTAACCAGGTAAAAAACCTGTTGAACAAAACATCAAATGTAGTAGATGTAGATTGGATGGTGGAGGCCGACCAACCTGAATATCACCTGGAAGTTGACAAAGAAAAGGCAATGCATTTCGGTATCGCGACTTCACAGATCGCAGCGACGGTTAATGCGGCATTATCCGGTATGCCTGTTGGGAATATTTCAGAACCGGCATCCTATAAACAGACTGCCATTAAGTTACAATTGAGCGATGCCGATAAAACGGATATAGACGATATACTTGACATAAAGGTTATCGGCATGCAGGGTAACGCCGTCCCTATAAGGGATTTGGTAACTATTACCAGACAAATAAAACCCAAAAACATTTACCGCAAGAATCAAAAGGAAGTAGTTTATGTGTTAGGCGACATGGCGGGTAACCTGGAAAGTCCATCTTATGCGATTTCGGATGTCTCAGATCATTTAAATACCGTGAAAGTACCCAAAGGATTTTCCCTTAAAGAAGAATACACCCACCAGCCGGAATTAGAGGACAACTATAGTTTAAAGTGGGATGGTGAATGGCAGATTACTTTTGAAGTATTCCGTGATCTCGGTATCGCCTTCGCCGTTGTTATTATCCTGATCTATATCCTGATTGTTGGCTGGTTCCAGAATTTCACTGTACCACTGATCATGTTGGCAGCCATACCACTATCACTCATCGGCATCATATTGGGTCATTGGATGCTACACGCCTACTTTACGGCTACTTCAATGATCGGCTTCATAGCATTGGCGGGTGTAATGGTGAGAAATTCTATTTTGCTGATAGACTTTATCAATATCCGGTTAAAAGAAGGAATTCCATTAAAACAGGCTATCATCGAAGCCGGCGCGGTACGTACGACACCAATCCTGCTAACAGCAGGTGCGGTAGCATTAGGCGCTGTGATTATTTTGTTTGACCCGATTTTCCAGGGTCTGGCGATCTCGCTCATGGGTGGCACCATTACCTCAACTTTCCTTACGCTGATCGTTGTGCCGCTTTTATACTTTAAAATGATGCGCAAAACTGAACTTAATCCTAAAAAATCTGAATTATGAAATTATTGATCGTAACCTGTTTAAAAGAATACCTGGCTGATGTTTCTCAAATCTTCAAACAGGCAAACATCGATGTCTTTAGTACCACTGACATCAACGGGCACAAGGGTGGTAAGTCCCAGAATATTTTAGAAGATTGGTTTGCCCGGGGCGAAGAACAATCTGACTCGATGATGATCTTCACATTTACCAGTGAAGCAAATGTTCAGCGCGCGATGGAACTTATTACTGACTACAATAAAAATCTTAAAGAGAATTTCCCGACTAGGGCATTTGTTTTGGACGTGGAAAAATCTGTTAACTTCTAAAAATCATGAAAGAAAGAATTATCAGGGCGGTTGCCGGAACTTTTGTTTTAACCAGTACAGCATTGACCTATTTTGTAAATATGAACTGGATTTGGCTGGGTGTTTTTGTAGGCGTAAACCTATTACAATCATCATTTACAAAATTTTGCCCGTTGGAAAAGATTCTTATTGCGTTAAAGGTTAAATGACGAATGAAAAAGACTGCGTTGGCGAACACTGTTTTACAGGAACACCCAG
>CAIPPO010000132.1 GCA_903866915.1 uncultured Mucilaginibacter sp.
ATGCGATTCGGATCTGCTTTCTACTATTCCCCAGGTTTCATCAATAGGAATTCGAATACTTTCGAGCTCAAATTCAGTGCAAAGCCAGTCGAGCACCTTTTCGTTTTCCTCAACCGAGTAGGAACAGGTACTATATATAAGGTAACCATCTTCTTTTAAGGCAGGATAAATATCGGCGAGTATCCGTTCCTGCCGTTGCTGGCAAAGGTTTACGTTTGCTGCGCTCCATTCGCTCATCGCCGCCGGATCCTTGCGGAACATACCCGATCCCGAACAAGGAGCATCTACCAGGATGATTTCGAAAAAGCTTTTCAAACGTCCGAGGTCTTTCGGATCATTATTGTTGACGATGGTATTGGCTGGTCCCCATTTGCTCAGGTTATCACACAAAACGGGTACGCGTGTTTTGATGATCTCGTTGGCAACCAGTAAATCGTTGTTATCAAGCAAGGAGCTGATGTGCGTGCTTTTGCCGCCCGGGGCGGCGCACAGGTCGAGCACCTTAATGCTGTCGTCGCCTTTGATAAGGTTAATAATATGCCCGATGAACATGGACGATGCTTCCTGCACATAATAGCAACCTGCATGAAATAAGGGGTCGAAAGTGAATGAGGGCCGCGTTTCGAGGTAAAAAGCATGTTCGCACCAGGGTACTTGTTCGCTATATTTCATTCCTGTTTTTTTAAAAGGATTGATGCGGATGGAGGTTGGCGGGTTGGCATCAAGGTGTGTTTGGACGAATTTTTCGTTATTAAACCCGGGCGAAGCAGCAATACTATTTAAAAAATCAGGCGGGAATCCGGCGTTATTCATATCTGTTTTCAAAGATACAAAACCGGGTCATCAAAAAATCGGGTACTGTTACATTCTTCATAACCTTAATAGACAACTGTTTAAATAATAATTTAACATTTCTTTTGGAAGGGTGCCATTTTTCTCCTTACATTTGTCTCCCCTTTGCGAGGAAGGGGTACAAAAAATTGAAATTCGGGGGTCAAAAAATATATTTGAAAAAAGTGAAAATAACACTTGACTGGTATATGTTTTTATTCCCATCTTTGCAGCCGCTTCGGTAACGAGGCAAATAGCTAAAAAATTTAAATCCTGCGGGATTTTAAATAAAAGTTCACTGCGACAGTGAACAATAAAAGTTCTTTAAAGTAAAGAGATAATCAAAAAGCGCAGCGGGGCTGTGTTGGAAGACGGAGTCGGCAACGATAAAGTTGGAGAATACAGCACTGTCAATTTTTAAGGTAGTAGGAATACTGAAGAAGATACCGGTGGCGGAGAGGAGGAGATTAGTTACTAGTTAACTAATTAACGAATCATAAGTCACCAAGATAACAGATTTCTATTTTGAGTTTAAAAAGTAGAGTCTGGAACAAACAAACATTATACAATGGAGAGTTTGATCCTGGCTCAGGATGAACGCTAGCGGCAGGCCTAATACATGCAAGTCGGACGGGATTGAGAAGCTTGCTTTTCATGAGAGTGGCGCACGGGTGCGTAACACGTATGTAACCTACCTTTATCAGGGGGATAGCCTCTCGAAAGAGAGATTAAGCCCGCATAAAATCACAGTACAGCATTGTACAATGATCAAATATTTATAGGATAAAGATGGGCATGCGGAACATTAGCTAGTTGGTAAGGTAACGGCTTACCAAGGCTACGATGTTTAGGGGATCTGAGAGGATGACCCCCCACACTGGTACTGAGACACGGACCAGACTCCTACGGGAGGCAGCAGTAAGGAAT
>CAIPPO010000133.1 GCA_903866915.1 uncultured Mucilaginibacter sp.
ATAATTGTTAGGTAATACCAATTTAAAGATAGGTAAATATATGGCAGCGACAAACTTGTAGTCAGGTGGATTTTGCAAACTGCTGATTTACTGGTGTTTCCATTTTTGCTTTTGTGGATCGAATTTCAACGTTTAACTGTTCAGGTTCGGTTTAATAAGGTTGCAAGATTGTTGTTCAAGCTGAATTATTGGTAGTTAATCGAAATTTTAGTTTAAAAAAGTAACGATATGAAAAAGTATGCTGCATTTGGTTTGCTAGCGGTATTTCTTATGATCGCCAGTAAATCGTACGCTCAAGCAACAACTGCCGTACAGGCGCCCCTTACCATCGAAAATTATTATAAACTTAAATGGGGCTATGCTGACGAGTTTATCAACCTATGGAAGAAAAATCATTACCCATTGTTAAAAAAACTACACGAAAAGGGCGATATTCTGAGTATCACCGCCGAAAGACCAATTATTCATAGCGGTGAGGATACCCGTTGGGACTTTAAAGTGACTATTACTTTTAAAACTGAACACCTTGCGCTCGACTATAGTGTAGTCGATCCTTATAAAAAATTGCTGTTCCCCGACCAGGAAAGCTATTTGATAGCCGAGCAGCATCGTTTTGAGCTTGTTATAGCACATTGGGATGTGCCGGTAGAGGAGTTGCCATTGAATTAATAGGGTCATTAAATACACCCGAAAATGTTACGAGAGAAAAAATATTTTTTATAGTTTATTAAATCCATAGAATTTATATACTATATTGCCAATCGTTTAAAGGATGAGTAACCATAGTTTAAAGGAGTTTATTGATGTTTTGTACCGCAAACATAAAGCGGAATGGGAGGCAACACCATCTAACCATCAATGTGTTGGTTGGCTGAATGAACTCATCGAGTTTCTTTTTCCAGATAACCATTTAAATAGGTTATCGACCTATGAAGGCAGGTTAAAGAAAAATCAGATCGATCTGGAAAATATTTTGCTCAGTTATCTTGACCCAACTGTTATTAATGTTGAAAAAACCGTTGATAATTTTTATCAATCGCTCGAGAACATATACAACGACTTGCGTAATGATGCTACTAAAATATATGATAATGATCCGGCAGCTACCAGTGTCCATGAAGTTATCGTTTCGTATCCCGGTTTTTATGCTATAGCAGTTTATCGGATTTCGAATAAGCTTTCTCAATTGACGATACCTATTTTGCCGCGAATTTTGAGCGAACATGCTCATGGACGAACTGGGGTTGATATTCATCCCGGCGCTACGATAGGAGTTCCGTTTATGATCGATCATGGGACGGGCATTGTAATTGGTGCAACAAGTATAATCGGGAAAAATGTATGTATCTACCAGGGAGTAACGCTAGGGGCCTCGCAGGTAAATAAGGAGCTTTCATCAGTAAAAAGACATCCTACAGTTGAAGATAATGTAATTATTTATGCCCGTAGCACAATTCTTGGGGGTACCACGGTTATAGGGCATCATAGTATTATTGGTGGTAGTGTTTTTCTTACTAAAAGCGTTGCGCCCTTTTCAAATGTCTTTAATACCCATCAGTTGCGAATCGATGTGAAGCAGCCCGATGCGGGATTAGTTTTTTAACGGGTAAAAATTAAATAGCATGCTAACCAAAAAAACCAAATATGCGATTAAGGCGCTTATTTTATTAGGTAAAAACGTTGACAAAGCTCCCCTGCATATTTCTGAAATAGCCGCACAGGAAAAGATTCCGGAAAAATATCTTGGCGCCATCTTAGGCGAATTACGCAATGGAGGCTTGATTTATAGCAAGAAAGGTGCCGGCGGCGGTTACTTGCTGAGTAAGAAACCCGAAAATATATCGTTAGTACAAATACTTCGGCTTACCGATGGCCCTATTGCGATGGTATCTTGTGCCAGCCTCAATTACTACCATAAATGCGATGAATGCCAGGATGAGGTTACTTGCGGGATCAAATCTACTTTTATTTTTATCCGCGACGCCTGCCTGCAAATATTATCTCAAAAAAGTATTGCTGATTTGATTGCACGCGAGGACGAACTTCGTCAGGTCGAATTATTGGCTTCAGGTTTGTAATCACGAAAGTTTTTTAAAATTGTTCGACAGGTGGATGTTTTGTCTTTTTTAAACTTTTTGTTATCGAATCTAAAAAGAAGTCAAAATAAAAGCCCCAGATATATACCTGGAGCTTCAAATTTTCGTCGGGGTGGCAGGATTCGAACCTGCGGCCTCCACATCCCAAATGTGGCGCGATACCGGGCTACGCTACACCCCGTCGGGGCTGCAAAAGTAAGCTTTTTATGTTTCTGCGCAAATCTTTTTGAAAAGAAGTTTTAAGTTTTTGTTTTTACAGGCAAAAATCCGGCTATCGCGCTTGTAACTTCGGTGGTTTTAAGTCAGATTTTACATCGATTCGTTGATCTCTGTCAATAATTAATCTTTTTTGTGGCCCCTGCGTTCGGCAAAAAATCCTATTTTTGTATACATTATTGAACCAAGTTAATGGCAATAGTTGATCTTAAAATCAAGCAGTATGAGTGCCCTTTATAATAAAGATATAGGTACCAAGCAGAAAGCCCTGGCCATTAACCTTGACCCGAAGATTTATGGATCATTTGCTGAAATAGGCGCCGGACAGGATGTCGCTGCCAATTTCTTTAAGGCCGGTGCTTCTTCCGGAACGATTGCTAAAACCATGTCGGCCTATGACATGACTTTCTCCGATGCTATTTACGGTGCATTGCAGGTTCGCCGGTATGTAAGTGAAGCACGCCTGATATCGATGCTGGAGCACGAGTATGGATTACTAATTGAACGTTTGGCGACACTTAGGGGCGATACGACAACTTTTTTCGCTTTTTCCAATACCATGTCTGCCCTTAACTACCACAAAACCAATGAGGGCCATGGCTGGATGGGGGTGAGGTTTCAGTTAACCCCAAACGGAGGGTATAATGATGTAGTATTACACGTAAAACTAATAGATAACGACAATAATCTGCAACAACAAGCTGTAGGTATTTTAGGTGTAAACCTGATGTATGCCTGCTTCTACTATAACGACGTGCCATCTGTTTTTATTCAATCGTTATTAGATGACCTCACAACGGATCGGATTCAAATAGATATGATACGTTTTGAAGGGCCGGATTTTTCGAAAGTGGATAATCGCCTGATGAGTCTTCATTTGGTGAAATACGGCTTTTCAGACGCCGCTGTATTCGGACCAGATGGCAACAACCTGCAACCTTCTGAAGTTTTATACAAAAAGAACATCGTAGTCATTCGCGGCCGTTTTCGCCCCTTAGTTAACGTGCACCTCGATATGCTAAATACGGGAGTCAAACAGTTTTTACAGGAGCCCGGCGTTGATAAGAATAATGTGATTGTTGTTGCCGAACTTACCCTGCAGGCACTCAAAGAACGAAATGCCGGTCATACCGCAGAAATTGATGAAAAAGATTTCCTCGATCGGGTAGACATTTTGTGTTCTTTGGGTCAAACAGTGCTCATCTCAAATTTTCATGAGTACTACAAATTGGTGGCATTCCTTTCTAAGATCACCAAACTCAAAATGGGGGTGGTACTTGGCTTCCCTAACCTCGAATATATTTTTGCAGAAGAGCACTACCAGGATTTGCCGGGAGGTATCCTGGAGTCGTTTGCTACGCTATTCAGCCGGAATGTTAAACTGTTTATTTACCCCACATTCAGGGATGGCATCATAATGAATTGCCTCCGGTTTTACCCACCGCAGCACCTGATCGATCTTTACCGTTACCTGATATCCAATAACAAGATCGAAGACATCAGTCATTATAACGAAAAGAACCTGCATGTTCATACTGACAAGGTGCTAAGTCAAATTAGTAGCGGATCGTCTGTTTGGGAAGAATTTGTGCCTGCTGATGTTGCTGCGGTTATTAAAGAACGGAAGCTTTTTGGATATCCCGGACTTCAAAATAGCGAAAACAAGACTGCTGAAGATGAACCGATCTCGATAGATAGTGAATGAAAAGCTTCGCCGGTTTAGTATAAAGGTTTATTGACCGGGCCTTTTGCTGCGTACGCCGTTTTAAGCAGATTATTCCTGATCTGGTCAGCTACTTCGAAAAAAGCCCTGAGTTTTTCAGCCTCAATTCCTGGATAAGCCAATCGATTGATATTAGCGATGCTGCCTGCTTCATTCAACTAAACAATTGTTTTATTTTTCTTCTGATTTGTCACTTTTGTCTTCCCGCTCAGCTTCGTTCCATGCTTTGGCCTGGGCAATATCATATTCCAGCTCGGGGTCGATATTTTGCATTTCTACCTTTTGCGCCTTTTCCATTAATAATGCGTGGTTGTCACGCAGCCAGGCCAATTGTTTTTTCCCGTAAGAAAGGCGTGTAAGTAAAACAAACAATACAGGTACCACGAAGATAGACAACGTTACAGAAGCGATCATGCCGCCTAATACAGTCACTCCGATAGTGTTTCTGGAAGCAGCACCAGCGCCCGTAGCAAGACAGAGCGGCAAAACACCCAGGATAAATGCCATTGAGGTCATTACAATTGGTCTTAAACGCAGCTTAACCGCTTCCAGCGTTGATTTGACCAGTTCTTCGCCGCGGTCAACCCGTATCTTGGCAAACTCAACAATTAAGATGGCATTTTTAGCCGACAACCCGATTAGTGTTATAAGTCCTATCTGGGCATAAACATTATTGGTAAGCGGCGGGATAATAGTTAGCGCCAGAATGGCCCCAAAAGCACTGATAGGCACTGCCAGCATAACAGAAAACGGTACCGACCAGCTTTCATACAAGGCAGCCAGGAACAGGAATACAAAAGTGATAGAAAGGATGAAAATATAGATCGTAGTAGAACCGGCTTTGATCTCTTCATAGCTTAATCCCGAAAATTCTATCGTATAACCCCTTGGCAGCGCTTTAGCGGCAACCTGCCTTAATGCATCCAGGCTTTGGCCACTACTATACCCTTCGGGTATGGCGCCATCTACTTCGGCAGATCGGAAAATATTAAAGTGGGTTATGAGCGGTGCGGCGGCTGTTGCCTTATAGTGTATTAAGGTACTTAAAGGCAACATTTTGCCAGCCTGGTTTTTTACGTAGTACTTATCCATATCGGATATCAGTGCCCTGTAACTGGTATCAGCCTGGGCTACCACATGGTATGTTCGGCGGTATAGCGTAAAATTATTAACGAACATACTCCCCATATAGGCCTGCATGGTAGAGAAAACATCGCCGATATTTACACCCAGTTTTTGACATTTTTCGCGATCGACAGTCAGGTCGTAACTCGGCGTATGAGCCGAATAATAACTGAATGCCGTCGATGTTGCCGGTATCTTTTGCGCTGCTGCAACAAATTTATGGACTGCTTTTTCAAAAGCATGTATATCATCTGTTGAGTTGCCCTCTTCTATTTGAGCACTATAACCCGCAGCCAGGCCAATACCCCTGATGGGTGGCGGTTGGATTACCACGATATTAGCATTTTTGATGCCTGCATTGGCGAAGCGCTTTTTCAGGGTGGCAGCAATACCTTCAATTCGTAGCTCTTTTGAGGGACGTTCATCCCATGGTGTCAGCATCAAAAACATGGAGCCGGCATTTGAGTTTGCTCCCCCGTTCAGGATGTTAAACCCCGAAGATGCTGCATAGTGTAAAACCCCCTTTGTTGTGCCAACAATCTTCATTAGTTTTTCCATCAAAGCGACAGACTGAGTGGTTGAGGAAGCATCGGGCAACTGGTAGGTGACAAACAAACGTCCACCGTCTTCGTTAGGGACGAAACCAGACGGCTTAGCTCTGAACAGCAACCAGGTGCCGGCACAAATGCAAACCAACATGATAACAATGTAGATTGATCCATTGATGCTTTTTCTGACCCCATTGGTATACCGGTGGGTAAGACCATCAAAGAAGCGGTTGAAATGGTGGAAAAATTTATCCAGCCATTTGAAGTTCTTGCTTTCCTGGTGACTTGGCTTGAGCAACAAGGTGCATAGTGCAGGTGTTAATGAGAGTGCTACAAATGCTGATATGATCACCGAAATTGCGATGGTAATGGCAAATTGTTGATAAAGTCGCCCGACAATACCGGGAATAAAGCCTACCGGTACAAAAACGGAAGCCAGGATCAGTGCGATAGCAATTACCGGAGCCGAAATTTCTTTCATGGCGTGATAGGTAGCTTCTTTTGCCGACATGCCCCGATCATCGATATAATGCTGAACGGCCTCTACAACAATGATAGCATCATCAACTACGATACCAATTGCCAGCACAAAGCCAAACATGGTTAATGTATTGATGGTAAAGCCGAGTGGTATGAAAAAGCAGAAAGTAGCAAGTATGGAAACGGGTATGGCTAATATCGGGATTAGAGTAGAGCGCCAGTTTTGCAGAAAAATGAATACAACAATTGCCACCAGGGCCAATGCTTTGAGCAAGGTTCCAATAACCTCTTGCATTGAAACTTTGATAATGGTTATCGATTCGAATGGTACTACATAATCGACGTCGGCAGGGAACGATTTTTTCAGCCTTGCCAGTTCGTTGTAAATATTTTCTGCTGTCTGTAGCGCGTTGCTGCCCGGAGATTGAAACAACTGTATAGTTGAACAGCGTTTACCGTCAACAAAACTATTGCTCGAAAAAGTAAACTTTCCTAACTCCACCCGCGCAACATCACGCAAGTATACGATCTTTCCGGTGCCCGGTATGGTCTTAATGATCATCTTTTGGTACTCGCTTGCCTTATTGAGCATCCCGTTTACCAAAATGCCAGTTTCAAAGGCCTGGTTCGATGCCTGGGGCGGGGCACCAACTGATCCGGCAGCAACATAAACATTTTGCGAACTTAGTGCACTGATTACGTCAGCAGGAGTTAGACTGTATGACGCCATTTTGTTGGGATTCATCCAAATTCTCATGCTAAAATTATCGGTTCGGGCGTTGGCGTCACCTACGCCGGGTACCCTTAAAAGCGCATCAAGAATAAATGTATTGGTGTAATTGTCGAGAAATGTAATGTTGTGCGAACCTTTCGGTGAATAAATGGCAACGATCAGCAACTGATCGGGGTTACTGGCCCGTACTGTTAATCCCAGTTTGCTTACTACCGCAGGGAGTATAGGCGCAGCGATATTGACCCGGTTTTGCACGTTAAGGGCAGCGATATGCACATTGGTACCTATATTAAAGGTTACCCGGATACCAACGCCGCCACTATTGGTACTGGTACTTTGCATATATTCCATTCCCGGCGTACCATTAACCTGCTCTTCAATAGGTGTTGCGGTGGTCTGCTCAACTGTTTCGGCATCGGCGCCGGTATAAGATCCATTGATTGATACACTTGGTGGTGAAATATTAGGGTATTGGTCTACCGCCAGGTTAAACATACAGATCAAACCCGAAATAACGAGGACCAGTGATATGACAATAGCTGTTACCGGCCTTTTTATGAAAGTATTGGCAATCATAGCTATGCGGGTTTATTTAACTGTCGCGCCTTTTCTATTTCAAACTCAAGTTCGGGATCAATATTTTGTTGTTCAACTTTGGCAGCTTTCTCCATCAACTCATGGTGATGTTTTTTCAGGTTTGCCAGCTTTGCACTGCCATAGCTGAGCTTGGTAATCACCACAAATAAAACCGGTACAATGAATATTGCAAGGGTTGAAGCAGCCAGCATGCCACCCAAAACTGTTATGCCGATGGTTTGGCGGGCTACAGCCCCGGCACCCGACGCAAACACCAGTGGTAACACACCAAGGATAAATGCCAGTGAGGTCATTACAATTGGCCTCAAACGAAGTTTTACTGCATCCAGGGTCGATTGCAAAAGATCTTCCCCACGGTCAACCCGAACTTTGGCAAATTCAACGATCAGAATAGCATTTTTTGCCGCCAAACCGATCAAAGTTACGAGGCCGATCTGAGCGTAAACATTGTCGGTTAACTTGGGCAATAAAGCTAATCCCAGAATGGCGCCAAATGCACCTACCGGAACCGCAAATAAAACTGAGAATGGAACCGACCAACTCTCGTACAAGGCTGCAAGAAATAAAAATACAAATGCGATCGAGAACATGAATATATATATGGTAGTTGACCCCGCGTTTATTTCTTCGAAGCTTAAACCCGAAAATTCATAATTGTAGCCTTGTGGCAGGACCCTGGCAGCTACAGCTTTTAAACTATCAGTAGCTTCAGTATTACTGTGTCCTTGTCGGGCAATGCCGTCAATCTCGGCCGACCTGAATATATTAAAGTGCGATATTACAGGAGCGGCTTCAGTCGGTTTGTAGCTGATAACCGTGCCCAGTGGAACCATATTTCCGACCTGATTGCGCACGTAATACTTGTCCATATCAGATATGAGCTTCCGAAACGAGGTATCTGCCTGAACAACCACGTGAAAAGTGCGGTTATAGGTGGTAAAATCATTGATATACAAACTTCCCATATAAGCTTGTATCGTGGTGAAAACATCTGATACGTTGATTCCAAGTTTTTCGCACTTGTCACGATCGACGGTAAGATTGTAGTTTGGTGTATGTGCCGAATAAAAACTGAAGGCATTTGTTATTGCCGGATTTTTATTAGCCTCGGCTATGAATCGATCAACAACTTTTTCAAAAGCGTGCACATCGTCATTGGTGCTGCGTTGTTCTACCTGCAGACTAAAACCAACCGTTGCGCCAATTCCTGGCAGGGGAGATGGTTGTATTACTTCGATATTCGCATTTTTAATACCTGCGTCAGCTATACGTTTTTGAAGCACGTTTATAATTCCCGGCACCTGTTCACTTGTACTGCCCCGATCGTCCCAGGGTGCGAGTTGGCAATATATGGTGCCGTTATTTGAATTTGAAGCATTGGTGACCACATTAAGGCCTGATAATGCGGCATAGTGAGCCACCCCGGGGGTCGATCCCACAACCTTCATCAGTTGGTTCATTACATCTACCGATTGCGCAGTAGAAGAAGCAGGTGGTAATTGGTAGGTTACATAGAGGTTTCCGTCGTCTTCAGATGGAATAAACCCGGAAGGTTTTTGTTCGAACAGGAAAAAAGCTCCGGCACAAATACACACCAATAGTATAACGATCAGTTTTGAGGCTTTGATTGATCGCCTGACACCTTCTGTATAATGCTCCGTTACTTTATCAAACCATTTATTAAAGCGGAAAAATAACTTATCCAATCCTTTTGCTTCCTTATTGATGCTGCTGGGTTTCAATAATAAAGTACAAAGTGCGGGCGTAAGTGAAAGTGCGATAAAGGCCGAAATGATAACAGAAATAGCAATAGTGATTGCGAATTGCTGGTATAGCCGACCAACAATTCCGGGTATAAAGCCTACAGGCACAAATACAGCGGCTAAGATCAGCGCAATAGCAATTACAGGAGCCGAAATGTCGCGCATAGCCATATAGGTAGCTTCCTTTGGCGACATGCCTTTTTCGTCGATATAATGCTGTACGGCTTCTACTACGATGATCGCATCGTCAACAACAATACCAATGGCCAGTACGAAACCGAACATGGTGAGCGTGTTAATGGTGAACCCCAGGGGAATAAAAAAGCAAAAAGTACCGAATATGGAAACCGGTATGGCTAAAACCGGGATCAGCGTCGACCGGAAATTTTGCAGGAACAACAAAACTACCAGAGCCACCAGTCCCAGCGTTTTTAACAGCGTCCATACAACATCGCTCATCGAAACTTTTACTACCGTAACCGATTCAAAAGGTACACTGTATTCAACATCAGCAGGGAATGTTTGCTTTAGCTTGGCCAGGGCGGCATATACACCTTTGGCGGTTTCCAATGCATTACTTCCCGGGGCCTGGTAAATCTGCAGGTACGAAGCGCGTTTACCATCGACAAATGAGTTGCTGGCAAAAGTAAATTTCCCCAATTCAACTCTGGCAACATCTTTCAGGTAAACCAATTCGCCTGTTGAAGGGATGTTTTTAACAACAATTTTTTCAAATTCTGAGACTTTACTCAGGCGGCCATTCACTAAAATACCCAATTCGTAGGTTTGAGTTGATGCCTGTGGCGGTACTCCAGCGGTGCCGGCAGCAACCTGAACGTTCTGCGAGTTTAGCGCGCTGATTACGTCGGCCGGGGTTAATTTGTAGGCCGCCATCTTATCCGGGTTCATCCAAATACGCATACTGAAATCGTCAGTAAAGCGGTTGATACTACCCACACCGGGTACCCGAAGCAATGCATCCTGTATGAATATATTGGTAAAGTTGTCGAGGAAAGTGATATTATGCGAGCCTTTGGGGGCATAAATAGCAACCATCATCAGCATGCTGGGGTTTAAGGCGCGTACTGTAAGTCCGAGTCGGCTTACTACAGCCGGTAAAAGCGGACCAGCTATACTTACCCGGTTTTGTACGTCAAGTGCTGCGATATCAATGTTGGTACCTACCTTGAAAGTTACATTCATTGTCATCAGCCCGTTGTTGGTGCTATTGCTCTGCATGTATTCCATACCCGGTGTGCCATTGACCTGCTGCTCAACCGGTGTTGCAACTGTTTGTTCGACAGTTTGGGCATCAGCACCGGTAAATTGGCCATTTACCTGCACAATTGGCGGCGTGATATCGGGATATTGGTCAATAGGCAAGTTAAAAATGCAGATGACACCCGTGATAACCAGTACAATGGAAATCACAATGGCGGTAACCGGCCTTTTAATAAACGTATTCGCGATCATTCGTCAGTATCTTTTAACACAAAAAATATATCCCGGTGTGGTAAACGTGTTTATTTCTTATCAGACTACTTTCCGCTTCGTCCGCCCCCTGAAGGTGCTAACTTATTAGCAGTTGTTATAGGCACTCCTTCATGCAATGATTGTACACCATCTACTACAATACGGTCGCCCGCCTTTATACCGCTTTTGATAATAATGTTACCTCCAACCGTTTGTCCAACCACAACTTTCTTTTGAGATGCCACGAGCGTTTTTTTACCCGGCTGACCTTTGGAACTGTCTTCTTTGGTAGTTATGACCGAATCTTTGGCAGTAAATACAAAATATTCGCCCATTTGCTCCACAACAGCTTTGCCTGGTAAAACTAGTTGCGGGGTAAGATCCTGGTTATGTACCCTAACCACGCAGCTCATACCCGCCCGTAAAAAATAATCAGGATTCGAAAAGATCAATCTTACCGTAATAGACCCGGTTTGCGGATCTACCGCTCTGTCGATCACTGAAATTTTTCCGTTGTGTGGGTAAAGCGTATTATCGGGCAAAAGCAATGTAAATAAGGAGTCGATGCCGCATGCCTTGTTTTTTTCCAATTTTTCAAAGCGGGGTAGTTGTTTTTCATTGATCACAAAATCAACAGCCATTGGATCATCAGTCGAAATAGTATTCAATACCGTTGTTCCGGGAGTAACAAAATTACCCAGTTTTACCTGGCTCAATCCTATTGTTCCGTCAAATGGCGCGGTGATAATGGCGTAGGCTAAATTTGCTTTAGCTGATTTTACTGCTTCATCGGCGGCCTGGACCTGGTTTTTTGCGTTTTGCAGTGCGATTACAGCATGATCGTACAACTGTTTAGCCACCGCATTATAACTATTGAGGTATTCGTACCTGTCGGCGTCCTGTTTGGCCTGCGTTAAATTACCGTCGGCAACTTTCAGGTTGGCAACAGCAGCGTCATAGTTTGCCTGATAGATGCGGCGGTCGATCTCATACAATTTGTCGCCTTTTTTTATATGCGATCCTTCTTTGAAATAAATTCCTGTGATATAACCCTGAACTTGTGAAAGTAAACTAACCTGGCTGAGTGCGTTGGTTGTAGCCGGATAATTGTCATAATATAAAACCGTTTTTGGAACAACTTTGTAAAGGTTTACCGGGACAATATTGCTAACCGGGGCTTGTTTTTTTGCGCATGCTGCCATGACAAAAAAAACAGCAAAAATCATGTATTTTGAAGTTCGATTCATCGTTAATAGCTTATTGGCTCTGGTACTCATTAGTAGGTTATTGTGCCCATTGATTTTTCCAGGTCGATCTTACTGGATAATACCTGGAACAGTGCGTTGATATAGTTAATTTCGGAAGTTATCAGGTTCGATTCGGCCGTTATTACGTTCAGATAGGCAACAATGCCTTGTTTATACTGAAGTGTTACCACAAAATAAACACGTTTGGCCAGGTTAACGTTTGTTCTTAATTGAGCAAGATTATACAGGTTGCTTTTATAGTTGGCCAATGCCGTCGTATATTCGGTGTAAATCTGTGATTTTAAAGCGAATTCATCCTGGTTTAAAACCTCTTCTTCCAGCCTCGACCTTTTGACATTGTTTACCCTGGAAAATCCGGTGAAGATTGGTATGCTTAATGAAAGCCCGATGAGTGAGCTGGGGTAACCGGTATTGAATAAGGTTGACAAGTTATTACTGCCGAAACCATAATTATAATTAAAGAAAGCAGAAACAGTTGGCAAAAAGGCTATCCGGTAATAATCGGTTTGTACATGCTGTAATTTTTTCTGGTTTGCCAGCGTCTGAAATTCGATCCGCTTTTCATACTGCAACTGCATACTTGTATCGATTGCAATTTCGCGGACCATTTCGTTAGTGTCAAATTTTACATTGAACTGGCTGTCAGGCGAAAAACCGATGATCTGTTTCAACGAAGCGTATTGCGGAACGACATTTTCTTTGGCCTGTTTTAGTTGCGCAAGTGAATTATTTAGTGTTATGGTTGCTTGCTCATAATCGGTCTCATCAACAATGCCGCCCTTGTACTGGCGATACGTATCACGTAGATTTTTACCCAACCGGGCTGTGTCTTCTTTCAACACGTCAATTTGTTGAAGCGTGAGTAATAGCGCATAATAGGTTTTGCTGGTATTGGCAACAACGCCGATCTTTGTGCTATCAGTTACCTGTTGCGATTGCTTAATATATAAAGGCGCACTTTTTGCCGCATAAGCTAACGTGGGGTTAAAAATATTCTGTGTTGCGGATAACTGCGGTACAAATGAATTGGCATGACCTGAAGAACTTGTTGTATTACTACCCGAAGAGGTGCTGGCTGTCCCAAGGCTTGATTGCTGAAAATAGTGGACAAGATTACCCGACGCATTGACCTGGGGGAGCAGCCCCGATAAATTAATATCATTAGTGGTTTTGGCAATGGATTCGCCAAGTTGTGATCTTTTAATTGCCGGTTGGTGATGCAGGGCATAATCGATGCACTGGCTCAAAGTAAAATTTCGGATACCAACAGTGTCCGTTTTTTGTGCAAATGAATAATGGGAAATGAGAACAAGTGCTATCGACGTGACTATCGTTTTTTTGAATAATGATCGAAAATGGTTCCACCCAATTTCAATGTTATAATTGCCAGCAATTGATTTCATATAATAAATGTTCCGGAACGGCTCTCTTAAAGGAACTTTTTACTTACCCGGATGTTTTTGTAAAACTGAAAATTTAGGGCAACAACTCATAGTAACAATGTTGTTAAAAGCAATTTATGAAGTTGCCTAACAATATTGTTACAAGGTACAAAATAGAAGATCGAATGGAAGTGCGAATTAATAAATCAATTCAGGCAATTTTTACGTCTTCTAATACTTTTCCGCTTTCGCATTTTATTATCCTTGATGGAAATGTGCGAATGATATGGTAATCGTGCGTAGCTATCAGGATGGCAGTGCCAGAAGACTGACTGATCTGTTTTAACAACAATACAATTTCTTCGGAAGTATCTGGGTCCAGGTTGCCAGTTGGTTCATCGGCCAGGATGATCTCAGGGTCGTTGATCAGTGCACGGGCAATAACCACTCGTTGTTGCTCGCCTCCAGACAATTCATGCGGCATTTTTTTGAGCTTGGAACGAAGCCCTACTTTTTCCAGTACATCGAGCGTTTTCTCTGCTATTAGTTTTTTGTCTTTCCAGCCGGTTGCCCGCATTACAAATTCAAGGTTTTGTTCGATCGTGCGATCAGTCAGCAGTTGGAAATCCTGGAATACAATTCCCAATTTGCGACGAAGGAAGGGAACATCTTTGCTGGTGATTGTTTTCAATTCGTACCCGCAAACATGCCCGTTCCCCGAACCGATGGCCAAATCGCCATAGATAACTTTGAGCAAACTGCTTTTTCCGGAACCGGTTTGCCCGATCAGCCAAACGAAATCGCCCTTATCAATATGCAGGTCGACATGCGATAATACCAGGTGTTTTTGCTGGAAAATATCTACACCGCTAAGTTTTATAATTGAATTTCCGACCATCTTTAGATTTCTAATTTAAGAATCTGTCCGAAAGGCAAATCCTTAACAATATTCATAATATATTCTTTTTTAGCACCCAGGCCTATCTTTTCAAGCGATTTTTCGGGCCTGTCTACCCTGAAATAAGCAAGCAGAGTAAACTGAGCATCGCGCAGCTGTACATAATCCGGTATTTTGGCAACGCCCTTTACTTTGATGATATACATTTTGAGGTTAAAGGTGAAAGCTAAAAGGGTAAAGGTTCTAATGTCAGTCTTTCGCCTTTCACCTTTATCTTTTTACCTCCTGCCAAAGGTATCGTTATTTTAAAGCTTTGTCAAGAAATCCATTGTATCTAAACCATCGGCGTAATCCCACAATGCGGGACTCTGGGTTTTGCCGAAAGCGACAAGCTGACTCTTTACTTTTAATGGTGTTTCGGACGCAATGCACTGTATGTTTGACGATTGCTCGTTTAGTTTGGCACTTAACTCGCCGATATCCTCAAAATATTCGTAGAACAATACTGCAAGCGGCGAAATCAGCCCGGGGTCTTCTTTCAACAAGAGGAAACCATTGTCTAAGTGTTCATTCCGGTTGACAAGGTAGATCGACTTGTTGTAATCGTAGTTATTGTTGTATTTATGATGGTCAATAATGGCGTGGTAGGGTTCGATAGCTTCAAAAAAAGTAGCGAGACGGTAATTGCGGGGTACAAATATCTTGGAAACATTACGGCATCCAAGTCCAAAATAGGTAAATATATCAACGCCAAGCGCAAACAGCTGTTCATTTGTTTCCTGCCCGGTCAACACTGCCACGCTGTTTCGGTTTTTGCGGATGATATGCGGCACTTTGCCAAAATAGTATTCAAAATAGCGGGATGAATTATTGCTGCCTGTTGCTATAACCGCGTCAAAACCTTCTAAGCGTTCAACAAAAGTAAATTGGTCGGCAAAAGCAGGCTCAATGCCTACTAACCGATTTAATACTTCCTTGATCAGTCTGTTGTCCTGTGACGATGCTTTGATCAGCGCATGGTTACCACTGATCAATACGCTCAAAACATCGTGTATGCCTACTAATGGTATATTGCCGGCCAGAATCAAGCCAACTTTTTTCATCTCGTTATTGTTCGGCAGGGAGTATCGATTCAGCCAGTTCAACAAGCATTCGCGATCCAGCATTTTACCGATGGATGTTACTGCCAGCGCAACGTTAACCGGTGTAAACCAGGCATTATAATAATGTTCATCGGCAATTGTTGCAGATAGTTCGTCGTCGGGGAAACTTAACTGACGCCCTAACGTAGAAAACACATCTGCAAGCTGCGGAATTTCAAATTTTGACATATAAATGGTTTGGGCTTAAACCCCAAAAGTGAATTTTTGTTATATTTGCAAGCCTTTTAAGCGGGGCAAAGTTAATTGAGAATATAAGATTAAAGAAACTATGGCGATTAAAATCACCGACGAATGTATCAACTGCGGGGCCTGCGAACCTGAATGCCCCAATAATGCCATTTATGATGCAGGTGCGGCATGGCGTTTTTCGGACGGAACGGGGTTGAAAGGTCTGATCGACTTTGGCGACGGAAATTCATTAAATGCTGAAGAGGCACAGGCAGCATTGTCAGACGATATTTATTATATAGTTCCTGATAAATGCACCGAGTGTGTTGGTTTCCATGATGAACCTCAATGCGCCGCAGTTTGTCCGGTTGATTGTTGCGTTGACGACGAAGATGTACGTGAATCGAAAGAGGAATTATTGGCCAAAAAAGAGTGGCTCCACCTTAACGAATAAAAATTTTATACTTTAATTGATAGGGGGATATAATTATTATTATATCCCCCTATTTTTTTAATCATTTTTTTAACTTATAGTTGCATCCTGATACCCCCGCTATCTTATGCTAAAAAATGGAATACGGTATATGTAATTTAGCAGTTATCCCTTTGAGGGCCGAACCCAGTGATAAAAGCGAACAGGTTTCGCAATTGCTATTCGGGGAAGCCTTCGAGATTTTGGAGTGGAAAGACAGGTGGGTTAAGATTGTAACCGATTTCGACAACTATGAAGGTTGGATCGGCAGGTTGCAATTTGCGATGCTGGGCCATCTTGCCTACAGAAGTTTCCAGCATGTTTCACCACCAATAACCTACCGCGCCGTAACGCAGGCGTGGAAACAGCCAGATAATAGCGTCCTTTATTTGCCGGTTGCCAGTTCACTGGTTTTTCTGAAGGGGACAACCTGCCATATCAATAATGAAAAATTCGAGATCATTGGTGAAATAGGAGAGACCGAACCGCTTGAAATTACTGCAAAATCATTTTTGAATACACCCTATCTGTGGGGTGGTCGCACGCATTACGGCATCGACTGTTCGGGATTTACTCAGGCCGTTTTCAGGCTGCAGGGATTTAATTTAAAACGCGATGCCTGGATGCAAGCCGAACAAGGGCAAATGGTTGCCGCCCTGGCTGAGGCCCGCCTGGGCGACTTGGCTTTTTTTAAGAATGAGGAAGGAAAAATCATGCATGTGGGTATTCTACTCAATAGTTCACAGATTATTCATGCATCAGGCAGGGTTAAGATCGATAGCATAGATGCTGAGGGTATCTATTCAGAAGAGCAGCAGCGGTACACGCATAAATTGCATATCGTAAAACGATATGCAATCAACAGGTAATTAATTAAATTTTATTGACCAGGTGATTATTCTGCGATCATCCCCTGTAGAAATGAGGTGATCTCCGTGCCATGCCAGTTTATTAACCGACATTTTATGTGCATCGTAGCCTTTCTCCCGACTGATGGTTTTGTGTAGTTTAAAATCTCCGGCACCCCAGATTTTGATGGTTTTATCCATACTGGCAGTAGCAAAGTAGGGTTCGGTGGGGTGAAAGCTAATGTGATTTACAGCAAACAAATGGGCCGGAATGCTTTTTGCCAGTTCGAATGACATGGTATCCCAAATTTTTATTTGCGCATCGCGGGCACCCGAAGCCAGGTATTTCCCATCTGGTGAAAATTGTACTGTAAATACAGGCATCGTATGGCCATCCATGGTGCTGATCAGGCTATAATCTTGCAAATCGAAAATTTTAATACTATTGTCCCTGCAACCGAATGCCGCCCG
>CAIPPO010000134.1 GCA_903866915.1 uncultured Mucilaginibacter sp.
AAGTAAATCCACTGTTTTATGTTATTTGTTAGCTGTCCTGTCAACGCAGGTATAATAATTGGAATATTTTAAATGATTTGATTTTATCTAAAGCTAATTTCAGTATCTACAATATCTGATTTCTTTACAACAAGTGTATCAGCGAATAAATCTCCAAATCGTTGAAATTTTGGGGTATTGTAGATACAGATCAATGCAGGTATCCCATAAATGAAAATATCTATCCTATCTAAAATTCGTCTTTTAAGCGCATCGGTGAAGCCAATTTTCGCGCCATCTGCTTTTACAACTACAAGTCCGCAAATATCATGGCCCGGCATTGACTGGTTAACTGCTTCGAGAATTACGAAATAGAAAAACCATAAAATGGGAATAGGCAGCGCTAAAATCCCGTAGACTTGATAATTGCCTTCATCGTTTTTGGATCCAAGGCAGTAGCAGTACAAAAGGAAAACAGTGAAATAAATTCCATAATCGATTATCGTGGCAAAAATTCGCAGTTTTATATAGCGATTAGGCTTTACACGTCTGATTTTCATAAGGTAAGATCGATTTCCAAAGATATAGTAATTCGAATAAATCAGGTGAAAGTCAAAAAAATGACTAAAATCACTTTTTAATTTGACAACGTGCATCTGCCGTTCGACCAGTAACGTATACTATTGTACTGTCGAAACTAAATGTTGGCTTGCAATTTAGAAACCTTCTAAATTGCCCTGTTTGACAAAGTATTGACATAACAGGACAGTTATCCTGTTACTTTTGTTGGGTCAAATTCTGAACTAAATTGAAGTATCTAAAAGTTATTGCTTTTACGCACAAGCAGATCGAGTTAAAAGAACTTGGGAAATTGGTGATCTGCCAGGAAAACCTGACTGAGAAGCTTCGAAAAGTTAAGGCACTTTTTGGCATTCCGGAAATTTTCTATCTCGCTACCTGTAATCGCGTTGAATTTGTGATGGCATCCAATGCCGTTATAGATGCAGATTTTGCAGAAAAATTTATTGCTGCATTGGATATGGGAATTTGCAAAGAGCACGTGAAAGTGTTTTTAAGCGGTGCCCGTATTTATGATGATACAGAGGCGCTAACGCACTTGTTGCGTACCTCGTGTTCGATGGAGAGCCTGGTGGTTGGTGAAAAGGAGATACTTGCCCAGATGCGCAAGGCTTATGAGCAATGCAAAGAGGCAGGACTTACCGGCGATTACCTGAGAATGGTGATGAATACCGTGGTAAAGACAGCCAAAGAGGTTTATACCAATACCAATATCTCCAAAAACCCTATCTCAGTAGTATCGCTCGCTTACCGCAAATTAAAGGAACTGAATCAATGTTCTAATTCCCGTGTCCTCATTATTGGGGCAGGTGAAACTAACCGGAACATTTCTAAATACCTTCAAAAACATAAGTTCTCTAATTTCGCGGTGTTTAACCGCACATTGTCGAAAGCACAGGAACTGGCATCCGATCTGGGTGGCGAAGCTTTTGAACTGGCAGAATTGAAAAATTACCATAAAGGTTTCGATGTGATTATAACTTGTACTTCCTCAGTTGATCCTATTATTTCCAAAGAACTTTATGAAAGCTTGCTTAACGGTGAGACCGGTAAGAAAACGATCGTCGACCTGGCAATACCAAATGATACCGCACCAGAAGTAGCCAAAGGTTTTCCGGTTAACTTTATCGAAGTTCAATCACTGAACGAAGTTGCCAAAAACAATATGCAGGAACGCTATCACGAATTGGTCAACGCCGAAAAGATCATCGATCAGAACATTATTGAATTTATCCCACAACTGAAACAACGCCGCATCGAATTAGCCATGCGCGAAGTGCCGGAACGTATCAAGGAAATCCGTAATACCGCGATCAACTCGGTTTTTGCCGACGAAGTTCAAAATCTGGACGCCGAATCGCGCGAGGTATTGGAGAAGGTGATGAACTACATGGAAAAGAAGTACATCAGCGTACCTATGATTATGGCCAAAGAGATCATGATCAATACCTGGGCGGAGTAGGGTTATAGTCCTGAAGTTAGAAATTCCGCGTAAGTCCGATTGATTTTTTGGGTTTGTTAACACGATAAATATCGATTACAGCCAGTTCATTTCTCAAAAATATTACTTTCTGAATATTGGTTTGAATCTTGAGGCATTGGTAATTTCCTTTCACCTGTTTTACCATTTACCCTAAAAAATCCGATTAAAATCCTGAAATTCGCAACTATATTTTATTGCATTGAGAACACTGATCATAGGTACCCGGGGTAGCGAACTAGCTTTGTGGCAGGCGCATTTTGTAAAAGATAGCCTGGCTGCTAATGGCATAACTGCTGAACTGAAAATAATAAAAACCCAGGGCGACCGTATCCTGAACCTGAGCTTTGATAAGCTGGAAGGCAAAGGTTTTTTTACCAAAGAACTGGAAGAAGAATTATTGGCCGGTACGATCGATCTGGCTGTGCATTCGCATAAGGACTTGCCAACCGAGAATCCTCCCGGCTTGATCATTGCTGCAGTTTCTGAACGCGAAGATCCATCCGAATTGCTGTTGATTCTGAAAGATTGCGTGGATGTCCGTCAAAAAATGTCGCTCAAATTTGGGGCATTGGTAGGAACTTCGTCCAATCGCCGCAAAGCTCAATTGCTGGCTTATCGTCCCGATCTCGAGATCGCTGAATTACGCGGAAACGTCCCTACCCGTATCGGTAAACTACGCGATGAAAAATATGATGCCATCATGATCGCCAAAGCCGGCGCAAGCCGTTTGGAGATCGACTTGAGCGAATTTCATGTAGAAAAGTTAACTCCGGCCGAATTGGTGCCTGCTCCGGCGCAAGGTGTACTGGCTATACAGATACGCGAAAGCGATAAGGAATTATTTGATGCGCTACAGGTATTACATCATCCCGATGTTGCCGAGCAACTGTCAGTTGAACGCAGCGTATTAAAACTTTTTGGCGGTGGTTGTCACTTACCTTTGGGCTGTTATTGCCGCAAGGAAAATGGCGGGTTCCAGGTTTTTACATCAAAGGCTGATAAAGGGGAGGATTTTCCTGATCGGGCTTTCCTAACCGCTGCCACTACCGATGGTCTTGCCGAAAAAGTGGTATCCTTATTTGATGTTAATCGCCGGCTGCCTGCCAGCGTATTCATTTCCCGTGAGTTGAGTGAACAAAGCTATTTCAGGCGGGCGCTCGAAAAGCATGATATTCGCGTTGAAGCCCGCTCTTTAATACGCACAGTGCCTGTAATAACCAAACTCTCGCAGCATGTGCTGCAGGATGCCGACTGGATTTTTTTCAGCAGCAAAAACGGCGTCGAATACTTCTTTCAGCTGGACCCCCAATTACCAGCTGATATTAAATTTGGTGTAATGGGTGCCGGTTCGGAAGAGACATTGCGTCTAAAAGGATATTTAAGCACCTATACCGGAACTGGTATCGATACTGATGAGGTAGCTGCACAGTTCGCCTTATTGGCCAATGGTAAAAAAGTGGTATTCCCTGGAGCTGAAGGCTCGCTGAGGAGCATTCAAAAGGGCTTATCAGGCGATACAACAATAGTTGAGCTGCCAGTTTACGAAACGGTGCTTGAAGAAAATGTGGAGGCAACAGAAGCCGAAATACTCGTTTTTACAAGTCCTTCTAATGTCGGCGCCTATTTTGCCGGAAACCTGCTTGATCCCGGTCAAATCGTATTCGCCATTGGCAAATCAACGGGCCGGAAATTGGAAGAAATGGGTACTAATTACTTGTTGCCCTATTCGCCCGATGAAGTAGGACTGGCAGAGGCTGTGTTTGGCTATTCGCTGTAAACTGATACCGAAGCACCTTAGAACTAATAAAACTGTTAATGAACCACGTATTTCACCACCAATCGTGGATGGCGTGATGCAACGCTGTAATAACTTGAACAGAAGATCCTGCTGGTATATTCTATTTCGTTTTGAAGCGTCAGCTTGAATCCATAATTCTGGTTATTGTTTACCATTGCTGCAATAAGGCTGGTTACGTTAATATCCAGGTTTAGGTACGGCGATCCGGTAGTAGGCACTACAACCTGATTGGCTGTTAAACCTGAAGGTTGGTTAAACCAGTTGACAGAAGTCGGATCCCAGGAAGTTGCTACCTGTTGTACCACAAATGAATTATCGGAACCATAATTGGCATGTAACAGATCGCCATTTTGTGGTATAGTGTCAGAAAATAGATGCAGATCGGCAGAGACAATTGTAGCATTGGATGGTATACTGCTCAGGTCAAATCTTAGCAAATTCCGGATCGTAACGGGTACGGTATGGTCGGTCCAGGCTGCTAATGGCTCTTCTACCGAAGTCTTATTAGTAGCATCAACGCTGCCAAGCAGGGTAAGCGGAATTTCATACGCGTTATTTGTTGGTGCCAGATCGAGCGTTAATTGATTTGAAGATTTTACGGTAACACTTACTGTGTCTGCAGCCGATGAGCCGCTTTTGTCGATCACCAGCAACTGAAAAATATAACGGCCTGTAATTAAGCCTTTTGCATAAGTATTTTGCGAACTTTCATTGTTGATAATCGCTTCATTCGGTCCGGATACCTGACTCCATAAATAGCCTGCTATATGATCGCCAGGGCCACCTTGTCCCGAAAGATTTACCGAATCATGGGGTAGGCTGATCGACGATGAATCGACCTTGGCAATTGCTTTAACCATGTAAGCAGGCACAATCGGGGCTTTTTGACAACTATAGATCAATAGCAATCCGAGGAACACTATGGCAATGGATAGCAACCTGGTTTTCATTTGGTTTTATAAATGAAGAGTTAATCAAATATACAAAATTAGGCTCATATTATCAATAGGAGGCCCCGGTTTGGCGCAGCTGGAGTGGAAAATCATATTTAAGCCATAAAACTTGTTTTACTGTTAGAATACGGTATATAATTGATATCCTTTCTATAAATTTGCGTTCCCCGGCACGAGGATGATTCCTGCCTGTTGGGTAACAGAATAAACAATGCTTCAACGACCAAGAAGAAACCGAAAAAGCGAAGTTATAAGGCAGATGGTGCAGGAAACGCATCTAAGCGCTGCTAACCTGATATTTCCTTTATTTATTATCGATGGCAATAACCAAAGGACTGAGGTTGCATCGATGCCGGGCATATACCGTAATTCGGTTGATAATTTGCTGCGTGAGATAGAAAGCTGCCTGAAATTGGGCTTGAAATCATTCGATTTGTTCCCCAATCTTGAAGAGGCAATTAAAGACAAATACGCCACGGAAAGTTATCGCGACGGCAGTCTGTACCTGAATGCTATCAGCGAAGTGAAAAGGCATTTTCCGGAAGCTATTGTAATTACCGATGTAGCAATGGATCCTTACAGCAGCGACGGCCATGATGGCATTGTTGAAGACGGCCATATTCTGAATGATGAAACGCTGGAAGTATTGGGCAAAATGGCCCTGGCGCATGCACAGTCGGGTGCTGATATCATTGCACCATCCGATATGATGGATGGCAGGGTAGGGTATATCAGGCAGGTGTTGGATGACAATGGATTTACAGGTGTCTCGATCATGTCCTACACCGCAAAGTACGCCAGTGCGTTTTACGGGCCCTTCCGCGATGCTTTAAATTCTGCGCCAAAATTCGGGGATAAAAAAACTTACCAGATGAACCCGGCCAACCAGCGCGAAGCGTTGATTGAGGCCGACCTTGATGAAGCCGAAGGCGCCGACTTTTTAATGGTGAAGCCCGCCTTGGCTTATCTGGATGTAATCAAATTATTGAAGGATAATACGGATTTGCCTATTGCAGCTTATAACGTTAGTGGTGAATATGCCATGGTAAAAGCTGCCATTCAAAAAGGATGGCTCAACGAAGAACGCGCCATTACCGAAATATTAACCAGTATCCGCAGGGCGGGTGCTACGGCGATACTGACCTATCATGCGAAGGAAGTGCTGGAGAATGGGTGGATTTGATTTAGTCAATGGTCGATAGTCCAGGGTCAAAAGCCCATAGACTAATCGTTATTTGAGTAAAGTAAATATTGAAAACGACCCATGGTCAATTGTCCAGGGTTTCCAACGAACAAACGAACTAAAGGCCATTGACTATATATATATGGTCTGAAATAATAAACTAACTATGGTCTACGGACTATGGTCTATCGTCTAAAAAAATGCTTGATTCAATTAAAAAAATGTTTTCTGTTGAGGGTGATGAACCGGTAAGTTCTACTGGTAAACCGGATATCAGTCGGGAGAAATCGGCCGAGTTGTATGAGAAATCGAAAACATATTTCCCGGGTGGTGTAAATTCGCCGGTAAGGGCATTCAAATCAGTTTATGGCACACCGTTGTTTATTGCAAAGGGGGATGGCTGCCAGATTTGGGATGCAGATGATAACCAGTTTATTGACTTCTGCTGCTCATGGGGGCCATTGATCCTGGGGCACAATCACCCTAAGGTAAAGGAAAAGGTAATTGAAGTAATGCAAAACGGCATGTCGTTCGGTGCACCAACGGCACTTGAAAATGAACTGGCCGAATTACTGCTGAAAAACAACAAATACATCAAAAAACTGCGCTTTGTGAGCTCGGGCACTGAAGCGGTGATGTCGGCGATCAGGCTGGCGCGCGGTTTTACGGGCCGGGATAAAATATTAAAGTTTGAAGGCTGTTACCATGGCCATTCTGATTCTTTGCTGGTTAAAGCAGGATCAGGGCTGGTTACTTTCGGTGAAACCTCGTCAGCTGGTGTCCCTAAATCTTTCGCCGCTGAAACTATTGTAGTAGGCTTAGATGATAAGGAGTCCCTGCAAAAAGCCTTTGAAGAATTTAAGGACCAGATAGCGGCTGTGATCATCGAGCCGGTGCCTGCTAACAATGGCTTATTGCTTCAGTCAAAAGAATATTTGCAATTCGTTAGAGAGATTTGTACGCAAAATGGCACATTGCTAATTTTTGACGAAGTGATTTCTGGTTTCAGAATAGGGTTTGAAGGGGCTGCCGGTTATTATGATATTCAGCCTGATATTATTACTTATGGTAAGATCATCGGTGGTGGTTTACCTGTAGGATGTTACGGCGCCTCTGCCGAAATTATGGGCAGCGTTTCGCCGGAAGGCCCGGTTTACCAGGCCGGAACATTGTCAGGAAATCCGGTGGCTATGGCTGCCGGTATCGCTCAGTTGACTGAACTGTTGCGTTCGGGCTTTTACCGCGATTTGAACGGTAAAACTGAAGAGTTTGCTGAATCGATACAAAGATACGCTTCTGCAAAAAACTATAAGTTCAAAGTATTTAGCATAGGCTCTATCTTTTGGTTTGCTTTTACTGATCAGGATAGCATCAGCAATGCTGATCAGATCGATCCGGCAAGTATGGAGAAATTTAAAGTAATGCACCGCGAACTATTGAACCGGGGTATTTACCTGGGCCCTTCGGGTTATGAGGTTGGATTCATTTCTTCGGCCCATACCAAGGTAGATCTGGAAAAAGCAAAACGCGCTATTTTTGAAAGTTTAGATATCGTGTTCAGGAAATAAAAAGGGTTCGGGTGCAATTATTTAGATAAAGTAGCTAGTACAAAAAATCAAAGTAACGATCCGTCGGCAAACGGAGATCAAATAACAAAAGCCAAATGAAAAGACCATTTGTCATTTTTTACGCCATTATCATTTATGCCACAACCGAGCTGGTTTGGTGGGGTTATATGCTGGTGCGCCTTCAGCCCAAACGAACAGCTATGATCGTTGGGGAAGGCACTATGTTTGCCATTATATTTATAGTAGGTGCTATCAGTCTTCATAAATCGATACGGAAAGAACGCAGGTTACAGAATCAGAAAAAGAACTTCCTCCTTTCGGTAACGCACGAATTGAAGTCGCCATTAGCCTCTATCAAATTACTCTTGCAAACTATTCAAAAACGTGATCTGACTAAAGAGCAGATACAAGACTTTATCGGCAAGTCATTGCTGGATATCGAGCGGCTGGATGACATGGTAGAGAATATGCTGCTGGCATCCAAGATCGAAAATAAGTCATATACCTTTCCGAAGGCCCAATTCAGTTTATCGGCTTTGGTTGATAACGTGGTCAACCGCCTGCAACTGAATAAATGCGACCTGAATGAACAATTGATCAATGCTGAAATAGAACCAAAGATCGAGATCACCGGCGACAAGTTTGCGCTGACTTCGGTAGTGACTAACCTGATTGAAAATGCCATCAAATATTCGGGTCCCTGTGAAGTAGTTGATGTAAAGCTTTATTCAAAAGAGAACAAAGTATACTTTGAGGTGGCTGACCATGGTATCGGAATAGCTGAAACCGAGAAGGATCGCATCTTTGATAAATTTTATCGCGTTGGAAGTGAAGATACGCGCAATACAAAAGGGACTGGTCTGGGATTATATATTGTAAAGGAAGTTTTGGATAAACACGAGGCCAGTATCAGGGTAAAGGATAATGCCCCCTCGGGCAGTGTATTTGAAGTGATATTTGCCTGAAGTGATTTGGTAGGTTGTACGGTCAACGTAATACCTAAATGAAATCGTAAATTCGATAAAACATAAAACGTCAATCGCAATACGTCGAACGATAAACATAAAACACACAATTAATCAAAAATAGCATGCCAAATAAAAAGAGAATATTACTGGCAGAGGACGAAGAGCATTTGCTGGAAGCAATAAAATTAAACCTCGAACTAGAGGGATACAAAGTATCTACCGCAAACAACGGTAAAAAGGCGCTGCAGAAATTTAAAGAAGAGCGTTTTAACCTGGTGATCCTGGATGTGATGATGCCCGAAGTAGACGGGTTTGTAGTAGCTGAGACGATCCGCCTGGAGAACTCGGAAGTACCGATCATGTTCCTGACTGCAAAAAACACCAACGAAGATAAAATTGCCGGTCTGAAAAAAGGTGCCGACGATTACCTAACCAAACCTTTTAACCTTGAAGAGCTTATCCTGCGTGTCAACAACCTGGTAAAACGCGGTTTAAAAGGCGAAGAACTGAAAGAGTTTAACAGTTACAAAATCGGCGACAAGACCATACATTTCAACTCCTTCGAGCTGGTTAACGGCGATGGATCGGTTACAGCACTGACCAAAAAGGAAACCATGCTGTTAAAGCTTTTGATCGAACGGCGTAACGAGGCGGTATCGCGTGAGCAGATACTTGAAACAGTATGGAACTATGATGTGTATCCATCAACCCGTACGATAGATAATTTTATACTCACTTTTCGTAAATATTTTGAACCAGATCCTAAAAACCCGGTTTATTTTCATTCTATTCGTGGGGTAGGGTATAAGTTTACAGATAATCACTAAGCATGTTCAGCAATAAGGCGAGGATACTGGTTACTTTTGTATTTGTAGCACTATTGATTTTTTTTTCCTATAAACAAATTCTGGAGCTGGCGTTAGCCAGTGCGTTGCTTATTGTATTGATCATAGTCGACTATTTTAAACAAGGAACCCTTGTGCTGGCCGCAAAGCATTTTTATGATAAGGATTATGCCGGGGCAGAAGACCTGTTGAAGCAGATCAAAAAGCCTGAATGGTTGCTGGATAAAAGACGGGGTGTTTACGAGTTTATGTTTGGTGCAATTTGCCTGCAAAAGCACGAATATGAAGCCGCCGCTGCCCATTACGAGCAGGCGGCAAAATTTCCGCTGCGATCGGTTAACGAACATGTAGCTGCCCTGGTTCATGCTGCAAATGTGAATATCAGGTTAGGGAATTATGATAAGGCGAAAGCCTGCCTGGGCGAAGCCCAGCTAAATGAAGACAAGATTACAGCTAAAATGAAAGCGGTGATCGAAAAATTGAGACAAGAGTTAAAATAAATTCAAAATAGCATCACAGAGTTTCTGTGTGGCTATGTGCTTATATGAGAGATTCATTACTGATCAAAGCCGCATTTTCTGAAAAAACAGAACGTCCGCCGGTATGGATGATGCGCCAGGCCGGGCGTTTCATGAAAGAATACTGGGATATCAAAAATAAATATTCCTTTCTGGAGATGTGCAAAACCCCCGAAATAGCGGCGGATGTAACCATGTTGCCAGTCGATTTACTGGGTATTGATGGAGCCATACTATTTTCGGATATCCTGGTAACCGGTGAAGCCATGGGTGGCGATCTCAGCTTTCACGCTGGATCAGGTCCTAAATTTGCTAATCCGGTGCGCACTCAAGCCGATGTGGACAGTCTGGAAACTGATGTGGTTCATCGCCTGCAATATGTAGCTGATGCCATTAAAGTGATACAGCAGCGATTGAATGGCAAAATCCCGCTGATAGGGTTTGCCGGTGCACCATTTACTGTTATGAGTTATTTGGTTGAAGGTGGTTCCTCAAAAGATTTTAAGCTGACCAAATTACTGCTGCATAACCAACCCGAACTGGCCCACCGATTGCTGGCGAAAATTGCCACAGTAACAGCCGATTATTTGAATTTGCAGATCGCTGCAGGTGTAAACGCAGTACAAATATTCGATAGCTGGGCACAGGCCCTGGCATGGGACGATTACAAGGAATTTTCGCACCGTTATATTGCCGAAATTATCAGCAAATTAAACCGGAAAGATATCCCGGTGATCTCATTTTGCAAAGGCAGCTCGGTATTTGCGCCCTTGATGGCTGAAGCAAAACCCGATGTGATCTCGATCGACTGGAATGTTGATCTATTAGATATCAAAAAGAGGTTACCAAAAGGTATCGCCGTGCAGGGAAACCTGGACCCGCATATTTTATATGCTGATAAAAAGGTGATCAAAGAACGTATCTATCGTTTGTTCGACCGGATGAAGGGAGAAGATGGTTTTATATTTAACCTCGGTCATGGTATTATGCCTGATATCCCTTTCGATCACGTAAAGTATGCGGTTGATATCATAAAAGAATACAAGTATTAATAGTTGCATAACGTGTACCAATATATTCTCGCTATTCACATCATCTTTATCGTCTGCTGGTTTGCTGGGCTGTTTTATATTGTGCGTCTGTTTATCTACCATACCGAGGCACAGGAAAAACCTGAACCCGATCGTTCTATCTTATCTAAGCAATTCGAGATCATGGAGCACAGGCTATGGTATGTGATCACGGTGCCTTCTATGTTCCTTGTGGTAGCAGCCGGTTTAACTATGCTTTACCTGATGCCGGTTTGGTTGCAGCAATCGTGGATGCATTTGAAGCTGACTTTTGTTCTGGGCTTGATCGTTTACCATTTCATCTGTCAGAAAAAGATCAGGCAGATGAAAAAGGGTATTTTCAAATGGAGCTCAACTCAATTGCGCGTCTGGAATGAAGTATCTACCATTTTTCTTTTCGCCATTGTTTTCCTTGCAGTACTTAAAAATAGCCTAAGCTGGATCTATGGCATTGTCGGGCTTTTAGCCTTTACCATGATCATTATGTCGGGTGTAAAGGTTTATAAGTATTACAGGACGAAGAAATGATTTATCCTTATTCTTAAAAAAAATACCCGATAGCCGCGAAGAGAAATCTTTCGATTCGGTCTGTTCGAATAGTTTTTTCCTCGCCCCAGCCCCCAATTGACCTACGCTCGTTCGAAATAACATCCGTATTATTGTTCGCTATTTCCTCTCCTCCACACTCAAAACCACACTCGCCCTGTCATCATGTACTTCCGGGTTAATGCCAATAGTCATTAAAAAATCGCCGCTGAAGGTGCCTTCCTTGATGCCTGATTTTGTGCCGGGATACAGGTTGATCTCTTTTATCGCATATTGTTTAGCCGGATCTAATCCTTTCAGTTTCACGGGTGAATGGCTGCCTGCATCAAAACGCTGGCTGATCAGGTAATTGAATACAATGGCGCGACTTTTCAAGGTATCAACATAAACGATAGAAGCCACATCATTATCCCAGGGACTTTGCAACCGGTATTGGTTGCCATGCCATATGGCTTCTGAAAAATCTTTATAATTCATTACGGCCTGCTGGCTAAACAGCAAGTCATTGGGAGATAGTTTTCCTACTACAATATCAAAACCCAATTTACCCATCATGGCAACATCAACCCGGTATTTTAGCGGTTCCTTGCCCCAGTTGGTCACATGATTTGAGCTTGCCAGAGCAGGGTACAGGTACGAGTATTCCCATTGGATATAAACCCTTTCACGGGGTTCGGTATTATCACTTGGCCAGTATTCGGTAAAATAGTGTAATGCCCCGTAATCTACGCGGCCACCTCCACCTGAGCATAGCATCATCGGCACTTTAGGGTATTTTTGGCGCATGCGATCCATTACTTTGTATAGTCCGTTAACATAATCGACATAAAAATTCGACTGGTCCTTTTCATAGGCCGAATAGGCATTATAGATCACCGAATTACAATCCCATTTAATATAGGCCAGGTTAGGGTTTTTAGCAAATAGTTCATCAATAACACCAAATACAAAATCCTGCACTTTAGGATTACTCAGATCAAGTACCAATTGGTTTCTCATCATGTAATCGCCGCGCTTTGGTTGTTTTACTACCCAGTCGGGATGGTTTTCATACAACTCGCTTTTGGGGTTTACCATTTCGGGTTCTACCCAAATGCCGAATTTTACGCCGTTTTTTTCAGCTTCCTTTACCAAATTGCCTACGCCATTGGGCAGTTTGGCATGGTTTACCTGCCAGTCGCCCAGCCCGGCGTGGTCGTCATTACGCGGGTATTTATTAGCGAACCAGCCGTCATCCAGTAAAAACAAGTCGACACCAAGTTTTTTGGTGTCTTTTAATATTTCGGCCAGCTTATTTTCGTCGAAACTAAAGAAAGTCGATTCCCAATTATTCAATAAAGTAAGGCGCGGGCCCTCCCCATCAATTAGCTGGTATTTGCGCGCCCAGTCTTGTAGATTCCTGCTTGCTTCGCCTTTGCCATGATGGGATAGGGTATAAACAAGTTTCGGTGTTTCAAATATTGCACCCGATGGCAATTTGTAATCCGAAGCGTAGTTATTGATACCTGCTATCAGTCGCAAATTATCAGTTGGGTCAACCTCAAAATCGATGCGATAATTGCCGCTCCATTCCAGATTGCCAATCATTACATCGCCTTCATCTTCGTTTGCAGGTTTGTCAATCGAAACGATAAATGAGGGTGGTTGCAGCAGGTCGGCACGCGAGCCCAGCTTGCTGTCCAGGGTTTTGATACCATGCGTCAGTTTTTCTTCTTCCGGACGCATTTCTTTGGCCCATTCGCCGTGGTATTGCTTGAGATAGAAATTTTTCGCCTGGAGGTATAAATTGGCTGAAGCGTATTTATTTAGCGTGATGTCTTTTTTCTCAAGGTTATTGATTTCGCTCCATTGTTCAATTACATCTTCAGCAGCATAAACCTTATAGTGAAGTGTAACCTCAACGGCATAGATGGGATCCTTCAAATGGATGCTGGTCTGCGATACGTCATCGCTTAGCCTTGTAACCGATTGATTGACAAACTTTAAATCGAGCGACTTGTTGCCATCGGCCTGCGTAACGGCTATAGCGGGTTCCAAAACATTACGTGTACCGGCGGTGGTATAGGCCGAACTGTATAAATTGCCCTCGTCAAGGTTTTGGGCGGCAGGTATCAACTGGTATTCGTTCTTATCATCCAGCTTTTTGCCGAAATAAACCATGCTGACGTAGCCGTCGCTGTTTACATGCAGTATAATGGCGTTGTTTTTTGTTTCGATCGGTATCGTTTGCGCATGCACCGAAAATGCAAAAAATAACAGCGTTGCTGCAAATAAACTCAGGAACTTTTTCATACGGTTTATAGAAAGAATATTGGTTAAAATAAAATACAAGGTATCAAATTGCCCTTATAAATTTTCACCTGATGCGGTACCTCGTAAAATTATTTTCAAACCCATGCAACCATTCGGTATGCTTTTTCATCTAACTTATAAATGATGTTTTTGGAGCACAAATACACAATAGAAGAGCTGGTAAAAAGATGCAAGTCGGGCGAACGCAAGGCACAGGAGGCTTTGTACAAGCAATTTGCTTCTAAAATGCTGGGTGTGTGTATGCGCTATGCAGTTGATAAGATGGAGGCTGAGGACATGCTGCAGAATGGATTTATCAGGGTGTTTGAAAAAATGGGCGACTACCGGGGCGATGGTTCGTTTGAGGGTTGGGTGCGTCGGATCATGGTTCACAGTTCAATAGAATATTACCGGAAGCACCATAAAATGATGCAGTTGGTTGAAATAGAAGAATCGGGTAGTGAACCGTCAGTCAATTCACTGGCGCTGACAAACCTGGGGACAAAGGACCTGCTGGCGCTCATTCAAAAACTGTCGCCGGGTTACAAGATCGTATTCAATTTATATGCAATTGAGGGATATTCACACCGCGAAATTGCCGGGATGGTAGGAATTACAGAGGGTGCGTCCAAATCGCAATTATCGCGGGCTCGGACGATACTGAAAGAGCAAATTGTAAAGATGGAAGGAAAAAAGTATGGCTATGCAGGATAAAGAAATGGACGACCTCTTCCGGTCGCAACTTGAAAATTTTGAAGCTGAACCAGCTGATAACCTTTGGCCGGCAATCGATGGCGCATTGCACGCCAAACGTCGCCGGGCCATTTATGTGCCCATGCTCCGTATTGCCGCCATCATATTGCTTGTAATAAGTGTAGGGTGGTTGTTTATTCAACGGCAACAAGATCAGCAGGGAGGTAAAAAACAGCATCAGGTATTGGCTGTTAACCAGGGCAGGAAAAAGCCTGGCCCGGCTGCCCAACAGCTTACCGTTGCCACAATCATGACTGATTCCAGGCCATTGCCGGGTCAACATAAAGAACCAGTACTAATGCCAAACCGTCGGACTGGTATATCGTCACGGGTTATTAGCCCGGGATCGCAGCCAGCTCATGCTGAAAATATTGTTGCAAGCCAAAAGGCTGATGAAGTAACATTAGCAGACTTATCGCCACCAAACGAGGTTAAGCCCCATGTAGTGCCCGGTCAGGACATTCCATTGCGTATCAATATACCCGATGAACAAGGTGTGACCCCACCATCCGGTCAAACTCTTTCCATCGCACAAGTGCCGGTCGGTAGTGATGACCAGGCCAGACCTGCAGTCAAACGCCGCAGCAAGCATGGCTTAGGTGATCTGGTTAACCTTGTGACAGATCGTTTTAACAAAAGCCGTGCAGCTATCATCAGCAACGATGACGACGACGAATCGGTGATCGGTGAAGTGAGTAGAGGCATTAAAAAGATAAAGAAGGAGCGGTAGGGAGAGGTGAAAGGTGATGGTTGTCCTGATAGCTATCGGGATGGCTGAGCAGGTTAAAAATGACCCAATGACATACATATCAGTGTAATTAAATTATAACTCAGTATAATCTAAAAAATATGAAACGTTTACTATTAACAGTCTTAATATGCGCTGGAGCGGGATTGGCGTTTGGACAAACAAATAAGGTCGATTCGGTTAAGATTAGTGCCGACACCGTTAAAAACCACCCGGATGATAACGACAATAGCAGCCATTGGGATAGCGACGACAATTCAATCCACTGGCGGAACCATCACGAAAAGAATAACCAATACCCGCGCGGATTTATTGGTTTAACCTTCTCCAGGTTCGACCTGGGCCTTGCTACACTAGTAGACAATGGCAGCTTTACACTTTCGCCAAAGAATCAGTTCTTAAATTACAACTCCTGGAAGACCAGCAATGTAGGCTTCGATGTTTTCCAGATGGGTGTTAAAGTGAACAAGAATTTTAAAGTATACCTCTCGGGAGGCTTTGATTGGACACTCATTCGTTTGCGCGATGATATTACAATATTGCGCGACCAGCCTGTGCTTACTTTTCGCCAGGACAGTGTTCACTATAGTAAAAACCGCTTTAGTTCAAGTTACCTGCGTATCCCATTATCCTTTGATTTTCATACAAACGAAGATAGCCATGGAGAACGCTTCCATTTTGTAATAGGACCGGAAGCAGGTTTATTGCTTGATGGTATGGTTAAGCAAATCAGTCAGGAGTTCGGCAAACAAAAATTCCACAATAGCTATAACTTTGCCAAAGTACGTTACGGTGGCTTTGTAAGGATAGGGTATGGTGGCTGGGGTATATTTGGTAAGTATTACGCCAATGATATGTTCGAGAACAGCCCCGCGCAAGCAGGCCTCCGGAATTTTTCATTCGGATTTACCTTCGGATTTTAATTGTAATATCGGGATGGTTGCCCTGATAAGTTATCAGAACAACCATCCCGATAACTAGTAGGGGCAACCCCTCCAACAAATACCACCGCTATAACACAACCCCAATTAATACAACCTTAACAACCAAAGAACTATCTTTGCCCGCAATGGCTAAGAAGTTTCTTCAAACAAATTCCCTGACGAAAGTATTCCCCGGTGGCGGTGGCGTTAAAGATATTGATCTTGATATCAAGGCTGGTGAAATAACAGCGATCATTGGCGCGAGCGGAAGTGGGAAAAGCACCTTGTTAAGCCTCATTTATGGTCTGCTTTCACCCGATAGCGGCGAAGTTCGGTTTAAGGAAGAGCGCGTTTGGGGGCCTGAAGAAAAGTTGATCCCCGGTCACGATGCGATGAAAATAGTGACTCAGGCCGAGGACGACCTCAATGTGTTCGCTAAAGTGCGGGACAACGTGTCTATACTATTACCCAATACCAACCTAAAAGCAAAGCAAGAGAAAACCGATCAGGTATTAGCACAGCTTCGTATGCTGGCCCTGGCAGACCAACGCGTGGCCGACCTCAGCGGAGGCGAACGGCAAAGGGTTGCTATTGCGCGTGCCCTTGTTACTTCGCCCGAAGTACTGCTGCTTGATGAGCCCTTCAACCAGGTTGACACCTCTTTTCGTGATGGCTTGCAGGAAGATATCCGTCAGATTGTGAAAGAAACCGGTCTGACAGTAATCATGGTATCGCATGACCCTGCTGAAGTGTTAAGCATGGCCGATAACCTGCTCGTTATGCAAAATGGTAAGTTGCTTGAATATGGCGAGCCGCGCAGTGTATTTAATGAGCCCCAAAACCTTTATACTGCAAAGTTACTGGCAAAATGTAATATTCTGAATCCCGAAGAAGCACGCTTATGCGGCATCAAAACTAAACTTTACCATGTAATGATCTACCCCGAATGGATCGATTATAAAAATGCCCCGATGGGTACCCGGCGATCGCGCAAATGGCTGGTGAATCAGGTGCTTTTCAGAGGGTTTTACGAAGAACTGCTGATTGAAAATAATGGACTTACCCTGCGTGTACTAAATATTCAAAAAGGTAAATATGTTATCGGCAGTAAATTAGTAATCAAGGTTTTGAAATGGGTGGAGTATTGAATGAGACATGATTTAAGGATTTTATTGATAGGCAAGATGTTTAATCATTGACCATAGGCAAAAAGGATAAGAGTGTAATAACTTCAAATCATTCCAAACTTATAGTGCAAAAACCTGGCAATTCATAATATCTATTAATCCTGGTCCAGCTACGTCAGGGCCAACCGCCTTGCACCACCCTCCCCTAAAAAAAACGCACAAAATAACCGGCTACTGACTGCCACAGCGCGGAGTACGGCAAAAAATACCAACTGTAATGTGATACTGCCAGGATGACGAGTGCGATGATATAGGCGCGGCTGTTATTGCCTTTGATCAGATCATATACGATGAGTGCGACGAGGATAATGTCGGGAATAAAAAAGCCGAAAAACAAGGCATGTGCTTTACTTAGGCCTATTACAACAGCCAGAAGCCTGCGCATTCCCGCCCCCGAGATCGCTAATGAAGTGGCTATCATATAACGCATGTGGTATGGCGTCCGGTTTTTGTTGATAATAGCCAACAGGTAAAGGATGGCAAAATCGAATATCTGGTAAACCTGAAAATATGTGCCGGCCAAAATATCAGTTCTGGGTTTATGAGCGGCTACTCCGTTCAGGTAGGCTTCTCGCGCAATAAAATGGATGGAAATGATGATGCAAGGCACTAATACATAGGTAAATTTTCCGATAATGCGGTGTGCCTTGTATTTGCCATAACTGATCAATATTGGCTGTATGATAAGCAGCAGGAACCAAAGGGTAAACATTAAGCCATGGATATGCTGGATAGCAGTTACCTTATCAAATGAAGGAAACAAACCGAAATAGGTTTTAAAGAAGCCTAATACCACAAATAATAGTATTACAACAAAAAATAAGCTGACGTTCTTATATCCCGGTTCGGTATGGGACAGATTTTGATCCTGGTTTGACATATGGAAAGGTAAAGAATAAATATTAAAAATAGCAACAGTTGAGATCAGAGTGAGCCGCCTGCAATTAAAACTGGCTCGCTCTTTAATTCCTGTACATAAGAGCTGCCGGCGATACAGGCCAGCATGCGCGAAAAGGCCATTTTCGCCAGCTTAAAACCGCTGGTTTCAATATAGGTGATACGTGGGAAATAATAAGTGGGTATAATGCCTTCGCTAATGGCCAAAATGCCAATATCCTTTGGAAGGACTAAGCCCAGTGTTTGTGCAGCCTTCATAACGCCTATCAGGATTTCGTCACTCATGCAAAATACCACATCATATTGATGCGGGCTACCCAGGTGATCCATCACTGTTTCAAATGATTCGGCAGTTGATCCGGAGTGCAGGCAACAGACCTGGGCATCTGATCCGTATTTACTGAACGTCTCATTAAAAGCCTGCAACCTTTTCTGGGTTATTGAAAGCTGGCTCTTTCCAAAAATAGCCAGAATGTTCTTCTTTTTTTGAGCAATGAGCGTTTCTGCAGCCAAAACCGCGGCAGCGGCATCATCAACGCAAACTTTGTTACATGCTTCAAACGAGGGTACGATATCAAAAAAGATCACTGGAATATGTTGCTCTACCAGTCGCAAAAATGGATTGATATCATTGGTTTTAGAGGTGATTGAAACGAAAATACCCGCCAGCCGATTCTGCTTGCATCGCCTCAGGTTTTCCAGTTCAATTACCGGGTCGTCGCCGGATTGCAGAATAATTAGCGAATAGCCATTATGCCGCGCCTCTTCCTCGAGCGAGCTGATGAACGACTGGTAAAAATCATTGGCAATACCCGGAATGATAACACCAAACTCTCGACTAAGGTTGGTACGCAGGTTAATGGCATAGGTATTTGGTTCGTAATCGACCATTGCGGCCAATTGTTTTACCCGTTGCCGGGTTTCAATGGCAACATCAGTATGGTCCTTAAGTGCTCTGGATACTGTAGAAATGCTCAAATTAAGCAATTCAGCCAGCTTTTTTAGCGTAACATCCGGCATGAAATTTATAATTGGTGCACTAAAAATAATGCTTTTTAAGGCAAAATCAAAAAGTGTCAAAAATACACAATTGAAATGCCTGCTATTTGGATGAATGTCGGCGATGGAACCCCGGAATCAGTTGATAAAAAGATAGATAGCGTTTTGCATTGAAGGGTGCCCCGGTTTTTTTTTCAACAACAAACATGTTCGCAAACGTTTGCGGAAACCTTTGCAGAGTTTTGGCCTTAATTTCGACCGAAACATGGTAGTTAAGCAGCTAATTTAGATTTTGAAAACTAATTATTACCCTAATTAATAATTTGATTACCTAATGCTTGTCCACCGGGCGCTCTGGAAAATTTTCAGGGCGCCCGGTGGATAAGAAACTAAATCTGAACCAGCAAGCGTATATAATCGCTTTATCTGATAGTAAATAGCATCAATGCCAACCTATTAATGAAAACAATTCTGACAATCGCTTTGCTTTTATTGACGGCCTTATCGGCGTCCGCAGTAGGGCAAAGTCAGCAGGCTGCCAGTATAGGTGGGTATTTGTTTGCTCTTATTCTGACAAGTATAGCCCTGTTAGCTATGGTGGTTTTGTTGTTGAATGATCGAAAGAAATTTACTGCGCTGCAAAGCAAGCTCGCTGAGCGTGAGCAAAAGCTGGAGCAAATTACGGAAAGGCTGAACGACAATACCCAAATACGGGAGGAGTATATTGGATACTTCGTTAATATGGTCTCGGGCTATATCCAGAAGATCGAAAAATTGAAGCTGGGTATCGAGCGAAAACTTTCGCAAAAAAAATACGATGACATATCGATGTCATTCAGGGATTTTAATATCAAAAAGGAACGCGAGGCACTCTTTGCAAATTTCGATAACTCGTTTTTAAGATTGTTCCCGGATTTTATTCCTCATTTCAATGCTTTGCTCAAACAAAGCGACCAGATTTGGCCTAAAGAAATGGGCGTCCTCAATACCGATCTGCGAATATTTGCGCTTTTGCGTTTGGGAATAACAGATTGCGAAACTATTGGCAGTATCCTGGAATATTCGCCAAATACGATATACGTTTACAGAACCCGAATAAAATCAAAAGCAATATTACCGGGCGAGCAGTTTGAACAGGCTATCCTATCAATCAAAGCTGTTTCGCCTGAAATTGTAAAAGTATACCAAAGGTCGGCCTGACCCTAAAAGGTGAATTAAACAATAATATGTTGATTGAGATCTGGTTGGTTAATTTGCCATCCGCTTGGTGTCCCGGGATGAGATCCGGGACACTTTTTTTAATGCCGAAGCGCTTTTTGCGCCAATTATAAAAAGAACACTTTAAAAATTATTTGAATATCAGCAGTTAATATTAACTTAAACGCTTTAAACCAGCCACCATTTACCCGTAATTATGTCATTCAGCAAACCAAAGCTAAGCTTCTGGCAGATCATTAATATGAATGTCGGTTTCTTCGGCATTCAGTACAGTTTCGGCCTGCAACAGTCGGCCATAAACCCGCTGTATACATTTTTACATGCCAGGCCTGAGCAATTGCCACTTTTAAACCTAGCCGGTCCGCTTACCGGCCTTTTAATACAGCCATTGATTGGCGCCATGAGCGACCGTACCTGGCATCCGCGCTTCGGGCGCCGTAAACCTTACTTTTTGGTAGGTGCTATTTTTTGCAGTATTTGTTTGTTTGCTTTCCCATTCAGTCGGGCATTATGGATGGCGGCAGGCTTGTTATGGATTCTGGATGCCGCCAATAATACAGCCATGGAGCCCTATCGGGCTTTTATTGCCGATAAACTGCCCGAAAAGCAACGTGCGTTTGGATTTCTGACGCAAAGTTTTTTTACCGGGTTGGGTATCACATTGGCTAACCTTTCACTCGGATTTTTCAAAAACATCATATCGGGTGAAACACATACTTCCGACGGGCAATCGGGTATCCCGTATTGGGTAT
>CAIPPO010000135.1 GCA_903866915.1 uncultured Mucilaginibacter sp.
GATGTTTTTGCCAAAAAAATGTGCCATAGGCGCAAAATATCAGTAGCAATAAATTGGGAAATAAATTAGCGTACGGTAGGTACGCAACCCCACCGGGCATGATTCCATCTGATGGGTATTTAAAAAATGGGATGACGGTTAAACATTTAACCCCTATGGGGTTAACTTTCTATTATGATTTTATTTACCGACACGGAGTCTCGATGGGACTTTTGAGGAAATGCATTTTTTTAATCCCGGGTCAACTGCGGATTTTATCTTAATATTCCGCCTATCCTTCAAATCCTAAAATCGTGTCCAATTTCGTAAGTCCTTTTTTTTGAACACGATTTTCAGGATTGCTTTACAGATAAACAGGATCTTCAATTTTATCTTGTCTATCCATCAAATCCTAAAATCGTGTCCCAATCCTAAAATCGTGTCCAAACACATCCTTCAAAGCCCTCTTGCCGGCATAATATCCGCACATGCCATGCACCCCCCCGCCAGGTGGTGTGGAAGCGGAGCAGATATATAATCCTTTTGCGGAAGTTTTGTAGGGCGACCAGCGCAGGGCCGGGCGGGTGAAAAGCTGGCCAATATCTATCACACCGCCATTAATATCGCCACCGATATAGTTAGGATTATATTCCTGCATTTGGGTTGAATTGATGGTGTTACGGGCCAGGATACGTTCGCGGAAGCCTGGGGCAAAGCGTTCTACCTGTTTTTCGATGGCATCGGTCATGTCAACGGTCGAGCCATTGGGTACATGGCAATAGGCCCAGCCGGTATGTTTACCTTCGGGTGCCCTCGTCGGATCGAACAGGCTTTGTTGCGTTAACAACACGAATGGCTTTTCAGGGTGTCCGCCCTGCCAAACCTGCTGCTCGGCGGCGGCGATCTCGGTCAAGGTGTTGCCAATATGGATCGTTCCTGCTTGCCTGCATTCTTCGGCACGGAATGGTATCGGACCATCTAATGCCCAGTCGACTTTAAAAACACCCATGCCATAACGGTACCGCTCCAATTGCCAGCGGTAAATGTTGGAGAATTTGTGCCCGGCAATTTGCAGTAATTGTTGCGGACTAACATCAAACAATACCGCATTAGCCGACGGTAATTGATCTAGTGATGTAATATAGGTATTGGTCTCGATCTTACCTCCGAGGGAAATAAAATAAGAGGCCAGCGAATCAGCAATTTGCTGTGAGCCGCCCTTCGGTAAAGGCCAGCCGCCTAAATGACCAGCGACAGTCAGCACCAGAGCAACTGCTGCCGTTGTTGGCTTATTTAATGGCTGCATGGAATGTGCTCCCATTCCGGCAAAAAAGCCTTTGGCCTCTTCGGTATTAAATCCCCGGGTAATTCCTGTTAACGATTGCAAAGCCTTTAAACCAAATCTGGCCATTGCCAGTGGATGTTTTGGGTAATGCATAGGCCCCAGTACATCTGATGCAATAGCGGGCCAGTCATTTACAACAGAACTCACTAACTGCGAATAGGTAGTTGCATCTATACCAAACTGCCCCGCAGTTTCGCCAATCGAGTGCTTTAATGACGCCGCACTGCCATTATCAAAAGGGTGTGCAGCAGCTATATCTGGATAAATATATTCCAGGCCATGCTCCTTTAAGGGCAATGTCTGAAAAAAAGGGGAAGCAGCCGCAAGTGGGTGTATAGCCGAACAAACATCGTGTATAAACCCAGGCAGAGTCAGTTCGGCCGAACGCATGCCGCCGCCTATGGTATCCTTCCCTTCAACCAATAATACGGATAACCCGTTTTGCTGCAGCAAAATAGCTGCAGCGAGTCCATTTGGTCCGGAACCAACAACTACCGCATCATAATCTCGCGTTTCCGGTTTCATTGGCGGCCCTGATAGCTATCAGAAATCTGAATATTCTGTTGGATGCAGAAAGATGATATCTGCTTTGGAAACGTTATGCTGGTATTCGGGTTTAGCCGACAAGGTTTTCCATTCTGCATCAGCAGAAAAAGTTGCCCAGTGCTGATCGCGATCTGCTTTGCTTTCAAATGCGGTCATGTACATCAGGTTCGGCGTATGACTACCAACCAGCACATCACCATAAAATACGGCATTGAATTTTAGCCTGCTAAACAGTACTGTTTCACCACCTTCGTTAAACATGTGCACCTTATTGATATGGTATTTCTCAGTCGGACTTTCGTAACTCCTTAATTCGTAGATGCGATCGGGTTTGTTTGCTGCCAATTTCGGAACTTCGGGTGTGCCGGAGCGTTTAAATGCCAGCAATACAATGGTTTCTATCCTCGTATAAGGTGCATGGTCATAACTTGCATCAAGGTATTCTTTGGCATCGTTGAGGTATTGTGCATCCTTCTCTACAATAGCTTCAAAAGCATCTGCTTTGCTCCTGGTAGTGAAGGTCATCAAAACGTAAAAGCGTTTATCGGTGTCCTGTTCGACAGTTCTGAAAACTCCAACTTCTAACGAACCTGCGCGCTTTATCGCCGGCTTGTAGGCGTTCTTAAAATATAGGTCCAGTATAGATTCCTGCTCAACTGTTTTGTAATGGTAAACCTTAAGCACATAATAACGCTGCACCGGTTCAACAGCTTTCACGGATAGCACGACAGTTGATAACAGTGCCAAAAGAAATAATCTGATCTTATTCATATAATTTGATATTATTTTACCCATTTATTAGACAACACTTTCATAAAATACCCCCCAACCACGCTTCGCGCCTGAAAACCAACCTGTTTCCCATCTGTGGTCTCGTGCCAGTCGCTCAATGGAACACGCGTTGGTGTTTCTGTAGCGTATTTATAAACCGGATCGGTCAGCTTCTCAAATGTCGTTAAATTGTTGCTTAAAGTGGCAGTCCATATGATCCAGTCAGATTTTGTATAGGTCTTCCTGCTATCTAATGGCAATCCATATTTATTTTGTTTGGTTTGATAGTACTTCACTTCCGTATCATATACTTTCTGCGGGAACAAATGCAGTTGGAGCACTTTATCCCAAACCAGGTTGTATTTCTGACTCCATGTATTTTTATTATTGAACACCAGCGAGTAATGGTTACCTGCATCTGCCAGTTTTACCCAGTTTTTTGCTAAACCCTGCGCAATAGCGCGATATTTGGATGCTACCTGCGGCATTTTCAGCTCCTCGGCCATACGGGCATAAGCAGCTATGCCGATGATCGCTTTGATCGACAGGTTAGTATTATGCGCCAGGTGCCCGGCAAAATCGTCGGTACATAACTGGTTGGCAGGATCAAAGCCAGCTTTCGTCAGATAGTCGGCCCAGGTGGTTAGTGTTTGCCAGTGTTCTTTGGCATAATCCGGTTTTCCCTCAGCTTTACATATGGCCGCGGTCAATATCAGCATATTACCCGATTCTTCCACAGGCATATCTTCACCGTATGTCTGCCCATTGGCTATAGGATAAGTACCCAGGTCATGCGCTGCAAAAGGTTTTTTCCATTTACCGCTTTCGCTGTAGTAGAAAATCCCGTTCAACATACCCTCCATAAGTTTCGGTGCATAGGCCAGGTACAATGGCGCGGAAGGATAAGTAACATCAACCGTATTGATGGAGCCATTGCTAAAATTCTCTTTTGATAAAAACAGGATATCACCATGGGGACTCTTTACCAGTACATGGGCGGCAATACTTTGGCGATAAGCCATCAAGCATAGTGAGGCATATTTTACTCCACCTGCCTTGACCGCATCATTATAAAGCGTTTTATTGAAAGCCTCGCATTTTTTCATTACGATATCATACTCTTCCTCGGCTTTATTCAATTCCTTTTCCATGGTCTTGCCAATTGCTTTGGTTGATTCTGCACTCCACCATGGTTTTAGCTGAAAATTGAAGAATTCAACCGAATACAGATCATCATAACCAATACTGATATGTTTCTGTACGAAAGTCTTTCCCACCGACCCGAAAGGTATGATCGTATTAAGCGATAATGACTTTCCTTTAACAGTGTCGCCAACTACTGTTGCTGAAACAGCAAATGGCTTTTGGATATCTTTAGCCGGAGCAATGTATTGTACTGCATTGTAAGTTAAAGGCACAGCAACATGCGCATAGCCCCAATCGATACGCAGGTCGTCGCCTTTCTTCTGAAGAATCGGCTGTTCAACTGATCCTGCCTTCATTATCGATAATTTACCATCGATAGACACCTCGCCAGAGACCAACTGCGGCGGAGTATTAACCGTTATATCAGTCGAAATGCTCTGGAAAAGTTGCACATCATGCATCGCATTATCATTCGATCTTACGTCATAACTAATATAAGATACCGGCCTCGGGAACAATTCCAAATCATTGATCAATAAGGGCGAAGTAAAAGTAAGCAACAGATCGACCTTACCACATCTGAACTTATAGATAGTTTGGGTCGCATTCATGTCAACGCTGGTTTGCTTTGCCACCTTAACCGATGGATCACTTTTCTCTTTAACCAGGTCGACCAGGCCTGCATCAAGCCATGCTCCACCTGCAGTATTTGCACAATGTATAGCCAATATATTTCGGCCCTTTTTAAGCTTTGCCTTGATATCATCGCTTAATGGGATCAGCTGAAAATCGCTGGTCCAGCCAATTTTAGTATATATTTTTTGTTCGTTCAGGTAAACTTCGATATTGTCATCATGATGAAGTTTTAGTAACAAGCGGTCAATCTGGGTATTATCTATTGTAAATACACGCCTCACCCACAGGTCCTTACTTTTCCAAACAGTCTTTGCCTGTTTGATATCGTCTGTAAATGGCGCAGCTCCTGTGTTCCATTTCACATCGTTAAAATTTAGCGTGGCCCAACCTGCGCCGGGGTTAGCTTCGGTATACTGGCAGGTATAGGCTGCTTCGTCGGCCGCCGGTAAAATGGTTTTATAAACTTTGGGGGCTTTCCCCATAAACCTATATGTTTCGCCATCAACTTTTAAAAACCCTAATAGCGACTGTTCCTTTCCCGTCCAATGTTTGGTTGGTGCCGCGGTAAGGGTATCGTTAAAAGACCATATGCTGGTGTAGGTATTTCGGGTGATCAATGGGTATGCAGGTGCCTTCTGAACCTGTGCAAACAATGCACTGGCAGAAAATAAAAGGCATAAAGCCAAACTAAGCTTTTTTATGGTATTCATACTTCTCAAAGGCAAATAGTTAACTGGTGGTATTTAAAGCAAATATAGGTTTAAATACCAGCCAAAAAACTACTATCTATTGGGTAAGGGTAACGATGTTGCAACAAAAAAGGCCACCTTGTTTTCAAGTGGCCATTTTAATTCTGATTGGTTATAAACTTTTTACAATTCTCTTACCCAAATGTTACGGAAACTCAACGGTTTACTTTTATCACCATGGGCCTGCAACTTGATAGGCGAAGGGCCATGTGCTTTATACTTTGGCTTTCCGATATACAATGTTGGACCCAACAATTCGAAATGGTTTTCAACAAGCACGCCGTTAAAAAATACGGTCGCGTATGCCGGTGTTTTTAAACTTCCATCTTCATTGAACACCGGTGCGTTCCAAACAATGTCATAAACCTGCCATTGGTTGTTTGGGCGGCCTGGGTTAGCCAAAGGTATCGCTTGTTTGTAGATACTACCGGCCATACCATTTACATAGGTTTTGTTGTTGTACGGATCAAGTACTTGTAACTCATAACCATCGTCGCCTTTGCCTATCGATGCCAGGAAAACACCGCTATTACCCCTGCCCTGTCCGCTGCCTTCCAGTCCTTCAGGTTCGCGCCATTCAATATGCAGTTGGTAATTAGTAAACTTTCTTTTGGTCTCTATATTACCATAGTTTTTGTTTACAGTAAGTACGCCATCCTGCACGTCCCATTTAGCAGGTGAGCCATCATTGTTCTGCACCCATTCGTCAAGATTTTTGCCATCAAATAAAATGATAGCGTCAGAAGGCGCTTCACCTAAATGTTCGCCGGGTGTTACAACTTTCGGTACGGGTTCCCAAATTTCGGTATCCTCAGGTTTTGCTTTTTCCTGGCCCTTAGCCATCAGCAGGCTACCGGCCATCATTGCGGTTAAAATGATCTTGTATTTCATTGCTGGTTAATTTAATTGGTTCATCATTGGTTTACACGTGGAGTGTATTTTTCAGGTAATTAGCACTTTCGGTAATGCTAACATAAGGATCGATATTAATAAAATTCTCTTGTTCTACTAAAAAATGAGTAACACCAGCAGCTCTCGCTTTCGGTATGATCGATTTAAAATCGATGCTTCCCTTACCGATCTCGGTATTGATATCCGTATTGGTTTTATCGCGATCCTTGATATGGACAAGGGCATAGCGGCCGCGATATTTATCCAAAATTTTGATCGGATCCTGACCTGCACGCACTACCCAGAAAATATCCATTTCCATGTGCACCAGTTTTGGGTCGGTTTCGGCCAGGATGGTATCGTAAAAAGTTGCACCGCCACCCAATGGTTTCCATTCAAAATTATGGTTATGGTAACCCAATTTTAAACCCGAGGCTTTACAGATATCTGCCGCTTTATTCAATTTGGCTGCAACGGCCTTACATTCATCAACGGTTTTAATAAATTCTCCATTTAAGGAAGGCACCACCACGTAGGTCTGACCTAGCGTATTGGCTACTTCTATGTATCTTTTAAGTTCGCTGGTATCACCTTTGCCAAAAAACGAATCGATGCCATAGTGCCCGCTTGGCGAACTCAGTCCATGATCTTTCAACAGTTTACTGAAATCTTTTGCGTTCAGGCCCCAATAGCTGCTGCTTCCCAAATCGTATCCAAAGGTCTCTACCTCCTTGTACCCAGCTTTGGCCACCTTTGCAATCACGCCTTTAACGTCTGCAGGCAATTGGTCGCGCAGCGTATACAATTGTAGTCCGGGTTTATGCAGCGTTTCGGCCTTCAATAATTTAGGCCCAAGCACCAAAGCGGCTGATGCCAGTCCGGCTTGCGCTAAAAATGTTCTTCTATTTGTCATGGTATTTAATTTGAAAATTGGTCAATTTGGTCATTTGAAGATTTGGTAATTTGTAGATTGATTAATCGTTTTCAGATTAAAAAATTTTCAAATTAGCTAAACGTCACAGATCTGGATGGCTTGCCTTAAGGAAGCTATCTTGTCTGCACGTTTGGGCACAAACTCCTGTCCCACAAAGCCTTTGAACCCGGTTGCAGCAATGGCGCGCATTACTGCGGGGTAAAACAATTCCTGTGTATCATCTATTTCGTGCCTGCCAGGTATGCCCCCAGTATGGAAATGGGCAATGTATTGATGGTAATCTGTTATGTTGCGCACAATATCACCTTCCATAATCTGCATGTGGTAGATATCAAACAGCAACTTAAAATTTGGTGAGTTGATTCTTTTACACAATTCCACACCCCACTCTACCCGGTCGCATTGATAATCTTTGTGGTCTATTTTACTATTGAGAAGTTCCATGCAGAGCACCACATGGTGCTTTTCGGCAATAGATACAATTCTTTTCAGGCCTGCTTCACAATTTTTCAAGCCTGCTTCATCCGTTTTACCGCGACGGCTTCCACTGAAACAAATCAGGTTGGTATAGCCATTTTGTTCCACCAGCGGGATCATTTCTGTATAATTCTTAACCAGCGTATCATGAAATTGAGTATCACCAAAACCATCGGTCAGGTTAATCTCGGCACCATTACACATCGGAGAATGCATGCCATGCTTTTGCAGAATAGGCCAGTCTTTGGGTCCGCAAAGGTCAACACCGGTAATACCTATTCCTTTAGATACCTCGCAAAGCTGATCGAGGGTCAGCTCACTATAGCACCAGGGGCTTACCGAGTGATTGATATTGCCCTTAAGTGTTGTCAAGCCGGAAACACTTTCGCTGGTTTTCATTGAAGATAACATGCCTGATGCGGTGATGGCTGCTGTTCCAGCCAGCAAGTTTTTGATGACCGTTCGGCGATTTTGGTTGTCCATGATCAAAATTTATAATTGTACTTCGGGCGATGGTTCTTCTATATCCAAACCTGTCTGAAGTTCTGTATGCTTTTTATCGGTAAAGAAGATCAGGAAGAAGATCAATACCGCTATGGATATACCTCCGGGGATGAGCCAGATGGTGGTCCAGTCGTGTTTACCCGCTGATAATTGCCAGTGGTCAACGATAGGCCCTGAAATATAATAACCCATCATCATACCCAAACCATAGGTTGCGAGCGTGATAAAACCCTGTGCAGCACTTTTAAATCGTTCACCGGCAAAGCGGTCGGTATAAATCTGACCCGTTACAAAGAAAAAGTCGTAACAAATGCCATGGATAACTATACCAGCAATCAGCATCCAGTAATTGGAACCGATATCGCCATAAGCAAAAAACGCATATCGCAGGCCCCACGCAAGCATTCCTGCGGCAAGCATTTTTTTAACACCCAGTCTTACAAAAAACAATGGCATGGCAACCATAAATACCAATTCCGAAATTTGCCCCAGAGATTGAACCCCTGCCGCACGTTTCATCCCCACTTCATTTAAAAATGGATTGGTAAAATTATAATAGAACGCCAATGGAATACAGATTGCAACTGAAGCAAGGAAAAATACCAAATATGATCTTTTTTTCAGCAGACCGATGGAATCCAGACCAATAATATCGCCGAAAGTAGTTTTCTGACCTTTTTTTGCCGGTGGGGTATCAGGAAGTGAAAAACTTAGCAAACCCAAAATAAGCGAAGCACCGGCAGCCATTTTGAAGGTTAATACCAGCGAGCCGCTTTGTTCCCAGTTCAAATAGCCGATTGCAAGTCCTGCTATGATCCATCCAAAAGTACCCCATACCCGAACCAGTGGAAAATCTTTACTGGGATCTTGCATCTGTTTGAAAGAAACAGAATTTACCAGGGCCAGCGTAGGCATATAAATAATCATATAGGCCAATATACCAGGGTAAAAAGTAGCAAAATCGGGCGCGGTAGATTCATAAAACAAAAGCCCGGCACCTACTAAATGCAAAACACCTAATATGCGCTGAGCCGAAAAAAACTTATCAGCAATAAGACCAATTACGAATGGTGCTATAATGGCACCAAGTGACTGTGTAGCATATGCCCCCGCGTTTTGAGTGCCTGTGGCATGCAGTGTCGTGGTAAGGTATGTACCCATCGTCACAAACCAGGCCCCCCAGATAAAAAATTCGAGGAACATCATGGTTGATAGTTTGATACGGATACCGGTGGTCATTGCTTAAAGATAAAGCATGTTGAAATTATTTTTTCTTGATGGTCAGGATGTATTTTACGATGGTTTTAGCATCATCAACCGAAATACCAGGGTGTGCTGCCATTGGTATATTACCCCAGTGCCCGCTTCCGCCATTGATGATCTTGTGTGCCAATGTATCCACAATGGCGTCGCCCCCAGACTGGTATTTAGCTGCAATATCAGCAAAGGCAGGACCAACCAATTTTTCTTGTTCTTTATGGCAAGTGGAGCAATCCGACTTGGCGATCAAATCAGGGCCCGTAGCCGCAGCTGTTGAACCAGTCGATGCTGTAGCCGCATTACCGGTTGAACCAGTTGCTGCTGTTGATGCAGTAGTGTCAGTAGATGAACCTCCTGATTTGCCTCCGCAGGCAGCTAAAAGTAAACTTGCACTTAAAACGATGAATAATTTTTTCATAATGTACAAACGTGTTTTATGTTATGTATTGATGTTTTTTGATGCCTGCAATTTAAACATTCCTGTCCTTATTATACAGAAACCTGCTGTAATGGTTTCGATTTATTGCGCGAACGCATATAAATTACCAGGCCTGCAAAGGCAACGATCAATGCTATTGGTATGAAATGGGTAATGTATAAAACCTGCTTCCCGGCAGTGCTTGTGTCCCCATTTGATTGTTGAACTAAACTGTCATAATATTTGCCCATATATATTGTATAAATTGAAACAGCAAACATACCGGCACCTCCCATTAAATTAAGGCCAAGAGCGCCCGTTTTAGGCAGGTTGATGTTTACAAAACCAAGCATTGTCGGCCAGAAAAAGCATACACCAACACCAAATATTATTGCGTCTACAAATGTGTTGCCAATGGAAGCATATAATAAATATAAGCCGATAGCCGCTATAACGGTCGACATAAACAATACTGTTTGCGGTTCAAACTGGCGTAATACCGGCTTAGCCAAGCCTCTCCCAATAACCATTATTCCAGAAGTTGCAGTAACGATCAATATTGGGTTTCCTATATTTTTAAGCAAAACGGGTACCCATTGTTCCGTGTAAAGTTCTGATATCGCAGTACCACACATA
>CAIPPO010000136.1 GCA_903866915.1 uncultured Mucilaginibacter sp.
ATCAATTGAAGGTGCGCTTTTGCAAGCAGAGGCTGCCAAAGAAGAAATGGCCCGTTTAACTAACGAGAACGAACTGTTATTGAAACAGGCCCGTGCCGAACGCGACCAGATTTTGAAGGAAGCCAAGCAAATCAAAGACAATATTATCAACGAAGCTAAAGAATCGGCGCAGGCAGAAGGCACCAAGATCATTGAACGTGCCCGTATCGAAATTGATAATCAGAAAGCGATAGCTATGGCCGACGTGAAAAACCAGGTAGCCACTTTGTCATTGGAAATAGCTGAAAAAGTATTGCGCAAGCAATTCGAAGATCAGAAGAAACAGGATGCTTTAGTAGCCGACCTGCTGAAAGAAGTTAAGTTGAAATGATTTTGAATCTCGGAATTGAGACGCAAATGTTTTAATTGTGTTTGAATAAGAGAGACGAATAAAATTCGAAATATAAAAAATGTCTGAATTAACAGTTGCAACCCGTTACGCGAAGTCGATCATTGATCTGGCCCAGGAAAAGAAAGTTCTGGAAGAGATCAGGAATGATATGGGACTTTTTTCGGAGACCGTGAAGGCTAATCATGAGCTTCAGGCAGTGCTGGCCAACCCTATTGTTGGTCACAGCCGGAAAATTAAGATACTCGACGCTATCTTCGGCAAGAAGATCAGCGCGATGACAGACGCTTTTTTTAAAATCATGGTAAATAAAAGCCGTGCGGGCTTACTATACGCCACGTCGGCAGAATTCATTAACCAGTACAATGTGATCAAAAAGATCAAACGTGCCCAGGTTATCACGGCTTCTCCTTTGTCTGAAAGCAACAGGAAGCAAATAGTTGATGAATTGGAAGCCGCTACAGGCGCAACTATCGAATTGCATGCTAAAGTAGATCAAAAACTTATCGGAGGATTTATTCTGACGATAGGCGACCGCCAGGTAGATACCAGTATTTCAAACAGCTTATTGCGATTGAAAGCTGATTTTGCCAAAGGGATAAACGAATAATTTTAAAACAAAACTCTAATAAAATAGAAAATGGTAGAGGTTAGACCAGACGAAGTATCGGCCATATTGCGCCAGCAATTATCAGGCTTCAAGTCAGCATCTGAATTAGAAGAAGTAGGCACCGTGCTCCAGGTGGGTGACGGTATTGCCCGCGCTTACGGATTAACTAAAGTACAATCAGGTGAGCTGGTTGAATTTGCAAATGGCCTGCAAGGTATCGTATTGAACCTTGAAGAGGATAACGTGGGTATCGTGTTACTCGGCCAGTCAGATGAAGTTAAAGAAGGTGATACCATCAAGCGTACCAAAAAGATCGCGTCTATTAATGTAGGCGAAGGGATGCTTGGTCGTGTGGTGAATACCCTAGGCGAGGCAATTGACGGTAAAGGACCTCTTGCCGGAAAGCTCTATGAAATGCCTTTGGAACGTAAAGCTCCGGGCGTAATCTACCGCCAGCCGGTTACCGAACCCTTACAAACTGGTATCAAAGCTATTGACGCCATGATCCCCATTGGTCGCGGACAGCGTGAGCTGGTGATCGGCGACCGTCAGACCGGTAAAACAGCGGTTTGTATCGATACCATTATCAATCAGAAAGAATTTTATGCTGCCGGTCAGCCTGTAATATGTATCTATGTAGCCTGCGGCCAGAAAGCTTCTACTGTAGCTAATATCGTGCGTGTACTGGAAGAAAACGGCGCTATGCCCTATACCATTGTAGTAGCTGCAAGTGCTGCCGATCCTGCACCAATGCAGTTCTTCGCCCCATTTGCTGGTGCTGCTATTGGCGAATACTTCCGCGATACCGGACGCCCGGCACTGATCATCTATGATGACTTGTCGAAACAGGCTGTTGCGTACCGCGAAGTTTCGTTGCTGCTGCGTCGTCCACCGGGCCGTGAGGCTTATCCGGGTGACGTGTTTTACCTTCACAGCCGCTTGCTTGAACGTGCCGCTAAAATTAACTCCAACGATTCGATCGCACAGGCGATGAACGACTTGCCGGAGTCTATCAGAGGCATAGTAAAAGGTGGTGGTTCATTAACCGCACTACCGATCATCGAAACCCAGGCAGGTGACGTGTCGGCCTATATCCCAACCAACGTGATCTCGATCACCGATGGTCAGATCTTCCTCGAGTCGAATTTGTTCAACGCTGGTGTCCGTCCTGCAATCAACGTTGGTATCTCGGTATCACGTGTAGGTGGTAACGCCCAGATCAAATCGATGAAGAAAGTAGCTGGTACGCTGAAACTCGACCAGGCACAGTTCCGCGAACTGGAAGCTTTTTCTAAGTTTGGTTCAGACCTGGATGCTTCTACCAAAAACGTACTTGACAAAGGTGCCCGTAACGTAGAAGTGTTGAAACAAGGTCAGTATTCGCCGGTTACCGTTGAAAAGCAGGTAGCTATCGTTTATGCAGGTACTAAAAACCTGATGCGTAACGTACCGGTAAACAAGATCAAAGAATTTGAAAGTGAATATACTACCCAGTTAGAAGTACGTCACCCTGAAACCTTGGCTGCACTGAAAGCCGGCAAATTAGATGACGAGATAACCAGCGTACTGGAAACAGTAGCAAAGGAACTGGCAGGTAAATATTAATTAGATGTGAGATATGAGAGGTGAGTAGGAAGACAATATTGCTCACGTCTTATAGAGATAATAAAGAAACAGGGATCAGATATTGAATGATGAGGCATTGGCCTCAAAGCTCAAGTCTCAAATCTCAAATCTCGAAAAATGGCTAATTTAAAAGAAGTAAGAAACCGTATCGCGTCGGTATCGTCGACCCAGCAGATCACCAAGGCCATGAAAATGGTTTCGGCGGCCAAGCTGAAGCGTGCCACCAATGCTATTTTGCAGTTGCGCCCTTATGCTAATAAGTTGAAGCACATACTGTCAAATCTTTCGGCATCGCTGGAAGACGGCTCATCGCCGTTTTTGCAGGAGCGTGAGCCCAATAAGGTATTGGTTGTTGTAGTTTCATCCAACCGGGGATTGGCTGGCGCATTTAACGCTAATGCCATCAAAGCCGCTAATAACCTGATTGCTGATAAATACAGTGCTCAACTTAAAGCGGGTAATGTTTCTATAGTCGGTATTGGAAAGAAAGCCCAGGAATTTTACCAGCGTCGCAAATACAATGTCATCGGCGATAATAATGAATTGTTCAATAACCTTAACTTCCTTAATGTTTCCAAAATTACTGATGCCGTTATGGAAGGTTTCCTGAAAGGCCAGTATGACAGGGTTGAGTTAGTTTACAATCAATTTAAAAATGCTGCTGTTCAGATCCTCACTACCGAACAATTGCTTCCGGTTCCAAAATCTGAAAAGCAAAGCAATGTTACTCACCAGGTTGATTATATCCTGGAGCCTTCGCAGGAAGAGATCGTCGCACAGTTGATACCGAAAAATATTAAAATACAGGTTTATAAAGCAGTGCTCGATTCGCATGCTTCTGAGCACGGAGCGCGGATGACTGCTATGGATAAGGCTACTGAAAATGCAGGAGAGTTGCTCAAAGCACTTAAACTTTCGTACAATCAGGCACGCCAGGCAGCTATCACGACTGAATTAACGGAAATTGTGAGCGGCGCTGCAGCGTTGTCAAATGGATAATTTTTAGACTACATCAATTGATAAGAGATTACACCGACTCATTGAGCCGGTGTTTTTTTTTGGTGCAGACTTTTTGCCGCTCAAATAGTTTTCTCCTTTAATTACTTATTGTCATGCCAGTCGGTGAAAGGTAATTCGATAAAATAATGGCAGTTTTATTTTTTTTGATGTCATTACTGGAAGCCAGCCGGGACTTGTTTGTCAAGGGGCGACGTAGCAATCGCAAGTGATCCCTTTAGGCCCGTTTGTTCTGCCGTGTTTAGGATATTGTGGCACTTGACATCGCTTCTTTAATAACTCCTTGCGATTGCCACGTTGCTTTCAAACACTCAGGCCCATCCAACTCCTCGAGTTGACAATAGCGGGCTATTTTCCTAATTTAATTTGATTTAATGCAATAATGCCGAATAATGTATTGTTAAAATATGTTAAAACCAGATTACCATTTTGTTTGATGGGTATTAAATAGAAACATCTAAAACCAACCAACATGAGAACAAAAATTTTAATTCCGGTTGCGGCAGTACTTATGCTGTTGGCAGCTTGCAAAGGCAAAGGCAATTCGGGAGCCGATTATGAGTTTATTAAAAATAGCAAATCCAGTGCTTCTGCAGATTCGACATCGAAATCCGATACCATCAAAGTTGCACAGAAACTGGTGAAAACGGCCGATATTAATTTTAAGGTTAAAAACGTGCAGCAATGCGGCGAGGATATCGCAGCCTTGGTAGCCGGGTATAAAGGCATGGTAATGCATCACCGGGTACAGTCGGTAGCCGGAGCAAGCCGGGATATACATGTCAGCAATGATTCAATCATGCGGATATCCGATTTCAATACCAATGGCGAGATGGTAGTGAGGTTGCCTTCGGCTAGCCTGGAGGAGTTTATGACCAAAGTTAGTCACCTTGGTGTCTACGTAAACCGGAGCCAAATGGACATCGACGACCGCTCGCTCGATTACCTTTCCGAACAACTCAAGTTAAAGGACCGCTTGGAACTGGTAGCCCAACAAAAGGCCGGGAAGATCAGAATCAAGAACCCGGCTGATGTGCTTTTGCTAAAAGACGACATGGTTGACCAAAAGATTCAAAATTTGCGGACCGATGAAGCCGTCAGGTACAGTGTAGTGAATCTGAGTTTCTATCAAACGGATAACGTCGTGAAAGAAATTATTCCGAACGATGACCCTTCAGCGTACAATATTCCCTTCTTTCAGCGTTTGGCTTTATCATTGGTTAGTGGCTGGTCCATCTTTGTCGACCTGTTTATGGGTTTGATGAATTTGTGGGTATTTATCCTTTGCGGCTTGGGTATTTGGTGGGCTATCGCCTCCTATAAACGGCGTTCGGGTACTTCGGAGGTTCCGGTATCATAAATTGTAAAAAGTATTTATCAAATTCGATAAACATTCCTATTTTTGTCAAAAATCCTCAATTCGCATAAACATGAATAAGACTGAAGAAGCAAACGACGAACGCCACTACATCCTGATCGTGATCGCCATAGTAATTGTCCTTTTTGGTGTATTTTTCCGGTTCCTTGCACCCGATAATACCACACACGTTTCGTTTTATAACTGGGTAGCCAATATCTTTTTTATTCTGGGTATAGGCCTTGCACTCAAAGGCGTGTTTGCGATCTTAAAATAAGTTAAGTTACTAAAGACATAGTTTTACAGCGTATCAATAAACTGGTACGCTTTTTTTTTGGGTGCGATTTGACACGATTTGACACGATTTTGGGATTTTATGGATAGCCAGGATTCAGGTAATTACCCAAGGCAATTTACCTATGCCCGATACCTAATAACCTGTACCTGGTACCTACTCCGGCCTATATTTTGATTCCCTTAGTATTTTCTCTGCGTCCCGGTCTTTCATTAATTCAGGCAGGGTAACTTCAGGGTGCCGTTCCATGTACTGGCGCACAATCTGCCAGCCGGTCCAAACTGCCAGCCGGGGCGACGAATCGTTCTTGTCCCCCAATCCGGGTGTAAAGGGCGATTCACCAAGGTATTTTTGAATTTTATCGTAATCGGTTTCGTAAAGCAGTTTATCTTCCAGAAAATAACCCCAGATTTCTGATCGCATGTCATTACACCATTTAAGCTGCTTTCCGGTATAACCCATTTTCAGGGTGTCGTTCATATTGGGTAAAGCCCTATCCATGAAGTACATGATCCTCCCGTTATAGATCATCCTTGAAAGCATCGATCTGTCATCTATATTGGTTTCAGGGAACATGTCCTCGCGCGCAATAGTTTCGATGATCCTTGGTGTGATATGATTGGGTGTGAACCTGCGCGAAATATATTTCGGGTTTACTTCCCGGATAGCAGGAGCGTTATAAAATTTCGAATCAGCACCTAAAAACATATCCAGGCTAATGCCAACATAGCCTTCGCCAATGGGCGTTTGAACTCCGAAACCCGAAATGTAGGCATAAACCTTTGGCAGCTCTTTTTGCGGATAATAGTATTTAATGTGTTTAAAAGCACCTGTCAACTCCTCGTTTTGCTGGTTGAGGTTAGGATAAATCGAATCCACCTCGTGCTTTACGTCGTTATAAGGTTGGTTGGCGAGTACTTCGCCGAAGGTTTGCAGGTATCCCGTATCCCGTAAACTACCAACTTGAATGATCCGTTCCATAAAATCACGATAGAACGGGCCGTATTTTTTTTCTAATTCAGCCGCCACTTTTTCACGGTTCTGCTTGCGCATAGCTTCAACATCCTGATCAAAGCGGTCGATTGTCACGGTAACATCAATATTGCTTACGTCAACATCTTTGGAATGCCGGCATGATGTTAATAGCGCTGTCGTCAGAAAAATTAGGTAAATTTGCTTTAGCCTGTAGGAAATAAAGATCATTTTTATTCTTTTAGCAAAATTAATTTTTTAAGTCACAACGCCGCAACCAAATTCACGTTTACTGATATATGAAGATCGCACTAGCACAGCTTAACTACCACGTTGGTAATTTCGAATCGAATACGGCGAAAATTATCAGTTATATCCACCAGGCCGAAAAGCAGGGTGCCGATTTGATCGTGTTTGCCGAACTGTGTGTTTGCGGCTATCCTTCCCGCGACTTCCTCGAATTTAATGAATATATAGCGCTATGTGAAGAAGCCGCCAGAAAAATTGCTGCCGAGTGCCACCAGATTGCCTGCATTATCGGTTTACCTACGGTAAACAATAACACGGAAGGAAAGGACCTTAATAATTCTGCTTATTTTATCGAGCAAGGTCAGGTGAAAGCAATCGTCAATAAAGCGCTTTTGCCCAATTACGATATCTTCGACGAATACCGTTATTTTGAGCCTTCGACTGTATTTAAATGTATTGATTTTAAAGGGCATCGTATCGCATTAACGATTTGCGAAGATTTGTGGAACACGATCGAGAACCCGCTCTACATCACCCGCCCGATGGATATGCTGATCAACGAGCAGCCGGATGTGATGATCAATATCGCCGCTTCGCCTTTTGCCTATAACCACGACGAGGAGCGGATAAACATCCTGAAAGATAATGCCAGCCGGTACCAATTGCCGCTGTTTTATGTAAATCATGTTGGGGCACAAACCGAGCTGATCTTCGACGGCGGTTCATTGGTATTTGATAAAAACGGTGTACTAATTGACGAACTTCCTTATTTTCAGGAAAGTGTGGCTTACTATCAACTCGAAAGCAGTTCGGATCTGAAACCGCTGCAGAAGCCAACCATAAGCCAGAAAAAAGAAGGCGATATTGCCCAAATACACCAGGCGCTGATACTTGGTATCCGCGATTACTTCGATAAATCAGGCTTTAAAACGGCCACACTGGGTTTATCGGGGGGGATTGACTCGGCCGTAGTTTGCGCGCTGGCTGCTGAAGCATTGGGCCCCGAAAATGTAATGGCGGTATTGCTTCCATCACGTTTCTCAAGCGATCATTCAATCAAAGACGCAGAGGGCCTGGTAAAAAATCTGGGCTGTAAAAGCGAATTGATTCCGATCAGTGATATTACCGGTGCATTCGAAAGCACTTTACAGCCACAGTTTAAAAATTTGCCCTTCAATATTGCCGAAGAGAATATCCAATCGCGCAGCAGGGCAGTCGTGTTGATGGCACTATGTAATAAATTCGGTTATATTTTGTTAAATACTTCCAATAAAAGCGAGGCCGCTGTGGGTTATGGTACGCTTTATGGCGATATGTGCGGTGGTATTTCGGTGATTGGAGACGTTTATAAAACACAGGTTTTTGAACTGGCAAAATACCTGAACCGCGAGCGCGAGATTATCCCGGTTAATACTATTGTTAAACCGCCCTCGGCCGAATTGCGGCCTAACCAAAAGGATACGGATTCGCTGCCGGAATATGATATCCTCGACCCGATCTTAACGCAATACATCGAACATCGTTGTTCGCCGGCCGAAATCATAAAAATGGGATATGATGACCATACTGTTCGAAGAGTATTACGACTGGTTAACCAGGCCGAACATAAGCGCTACCAAACACCACCTATACTAAGGGTATCGCCCAAGGCGTTTGGGATGGGAAGAAGGATGCCTATTGTCGGTAAATATTTGTCATAATTTAGATTAGTTGGTTAAACCTTTCTGAAAAATATAGTCTAATACACATATCTAAACGGAAATTTACTATGAAAACACTGCTAAGCTTTTTGTCGGTAACGCTTTTGGTTGCCGGCCTTTCCTCTTGCCGGAGCTATGATTATTACACTGCCGGGCTTAATAAAACCAATATGAGCCACTACCACTCATTTGCCTGGCTGCCCCCGCAAACAGAAAAAAAATCAAACTTGAGTGCTTCTGCTGATCTTAAAGTGAAAGATGCCGCAGTTGCTTCTTTAAGCTCAAAAGGCTTACAATTAAAAACTAACAATCCCGACCTATTGGTTACTTATACCGCTACAGTCGGTAATGGTTCAAAAACCGTTTATTCGCCTACCTACTATGGTACAGGATTTGGTTCGCCTTTTGGCTATGGATTTGGCTTTGGATTTGGTTGGGGTTACCGCCCTTACTATGCTTTTGGGAGCCCTTACGTTTATTATGGCGGTGAAACATCGGTAGGCAAAGAACACTACAAAGAAGGTACTGTCATTATCGACCTGATCGATTCGCGAACCCATAAAATTGTGTGGCGTGGGTTTGGCGTTGGTGAAGCGCATAAAAATGTTCAAAAGGATGTTGAAGATTTGCCTAAAGTTGTAGATGGGATTATCAGCCAGCTGCAACTTGCGCCAGCTGCCAGATCTTAGTTTATACTTAAAGTTTTTGTTTCAATTATCCCCGCTGAATAGATTTCATCGGGGATTTTTTGTGTAAACCTATAGTTTCACAAACTTGGTTTGACCAACCAGGCTGTCATCTTTGGTATTAATCACCTGTATCATATAAGTGCCGGTAACCAGATCGCTGATACTGCCCTGCCAGTTGGCTTGCCCCGAATTGATCTCGCGTACGGTGAGCCCCGAACTGTTGGATATCTTGATTTTATAATTAGGAGTTTTTGCAATAGCATTCTCGGCTATCGTTAATGTTATTGCGCTCTTAGCAGGATTGGGGTAAACGTGAATATTGTAATTTGATAATTTATTGCTCTGTTCAGTGTATTGTATCGTAACCAGCGCAGAGTAAGTAATTTTATTATTAATGTCTTCTTGTTTAAGCCTGTAAATATTCAATCCCGAAACCGGTGCCGAATCATTCAGTCCGTAACTACCTGATCCATTGCCCTGTTTTCCTCCAATTACTGTAAAAGTATTGCCATTATCAATGCTCCGTTCAACGGTAAAAGTGGTGTAATTTGCTTCATTAACGGTGTTCCAGTTCAGTTGAACCTGTTTAGTTGGCTGTGACGAAATTCTTTGCCCTGTAAAGCTCGTCAACTGATAAGCATACGACTGATTTTGCCCGATTGATAACATGAAACGGTGTGCGCCAAAAGTATTGGTATCACTTTTGGTGATGGTAAAATTATATACCGGTGTGGTCCGGAGGTTAATGGAGTCTTTTTTAAAATTGTCAACCAGCCAAACACTGTATAGCTGCGGTATACCTACAAGGTTTTTCATTTGGATCTGGTAGTTGCCATCGCTGGTAGCGCCAACCGAAAGTGCTATTTTTTCCCGGTTTTTAGGAAAGGGCTGCGAGTTAATCGCCACAGAAACGTTATCGCTGGTTAAACTCGAAAAGCTTACCGATCCCATTCCCGGATTATACAGGGCTTCGGTTTGAGGTGTATAAGTTGCGCTTGCATCAGCCTTTAAATGGACGATTATATCGTCTGTATTAATAGAATCTTTAGCTAAAATTAGATGCAAATATTGCTGGTTGACTATTTGCTTTGGAAGCCCCATCAACAAGCTGGCCCCGGTTACCTGCGTATTTACCTTTGCCGATTCGTTAAATACCAGCTTTGCTGCTGCCGACGTTGCCACTACAAAAAAGCCTTGTCCGCTGGGTAATATATTGCTGGCATTATGCGTGCCGACACCGCCGGTGCCTGCAACATAGGCGCCGTAATTTTTACTGATAGGGTCGAACACATAAATAGTTGAGCCAATATTAGATCCATATATGCCCGAGGTTACTGTAAGATTATTTAGCAGGTCCCAATTGATCGAACTTGCGTAGGGGTTTCCTGCCAGGTTATAACCGCGCACCAGCGCGTTGCCAGCCGTAACGGTATACCCAAGGTTAGCGCTTGCTGGTGTATACCAATCGTGGAAAGTAATCATGCCCTGATTTAGTGTGCCGGTTTCAGTTAGAGTAACACTTTCTGCAACCGTACCAGGCTTATATTTATTTGCGAGGTTGGTTATTCTGTCGCCCCGGAAAAATAAAAGGAAACCATTGCCAGCTATTGGGTTATAATTTGTTGGTATGCCATCGGTATAAATATTGTAAGTCGGACTGTTGTTAATTGCGGTAACCTCGCTGAAGTTACCTATCGTGAAAGCTACGTTGGAGAATGCCTGATTCTCACGGTACATATACAAACTCGGGTTGCCGGTTTTATCGAATCCACCGGCAGCTGCGCCGGTTAAGAGAACAGATGAATGAACATAATCGAAATTATATACCGGGTTGGAACCTACTGTAGCAACGTTTACCGACGAACTTAGCAAGCGGTATCCGCGGTAAGGTACTCCTCCGCCAGTAACATAGCGCTGAACATTTACAAAACCTGTAACGGTTGAGGTGCCGGACATGGGTGCTACTGTTGCCGAGCCCGTGGCATCCGATTTTAGTGTAAGGTAGGGTGTCGATGCAGATCCTGCTACCAGATTGGCCGGACTGGTTAAGGTAAGTACGCCCGAACTTGAAACTGCAAAATTGCCGGTACCTGCACTCATTGTTGCGGTGCCGCTGCCATTGAAGGTTACTTTATTAAATACTGTTCCTGCGGCGCTGTTGTCAGTCAGGGTTTGTCCTGCTCCCGAAAAGAAGACTGTGCCGCTGCCGGCCGTAAAGGTACTGTTGTTGGTATAATTGCCGTTGAATGTTAAACTACCCGCACCCGAAGTATAAGTGCCACCAGTGTTCTGAAAAGCCCCTGTAACGGATACAGCGCCGGTGCTACCAGCTATAGTGCCGGCATTTAGCTGCAATGCTCCGCCAACCGACAGCGTTCCTGATCCAAGTGTTATGGTGCCTGCGTTGTTTTGAAGCGCACTTAAAAGGGTGATACTGCCCGAACCCTGTGTAATATTGGTGGTGTTTAACAGGTTGCCGCCAACGGTAATTATGGGGTTGTTGGTGTATAAATTTACGGCACCGGTACCAGCGGTAGTCCAAACACCACCGATACTAAGCGATCCGCCGGTTACGGTTTTAGCACTTGCCCCAATTAAATTTAAATTGGCATAGTTAAAGTTATTGATACCAATGCCCGTGGTTGCTGTCGCATATACCGCCTGAGTGCCTGCTGTTGCATCATATATTACTGTTCCGAGGCCGACAATGCCGCTGCCATTTGCTGCACCGCCGTTATTGGTAAAGTCAATTGTAAAGCCTGATGTAATTGGTGTAACAATAGGATTGTCATTCTGTAATTCAAGCGTAGTCGCAATAGGCTGCGTATCGGCCTGAAATAGTCCTAAACCAGGAAAATTTGGATCGCCTACACCGCCGTAAAGTGGATTGCTTGAGCTGGTCGTAACAATTTGCCCGGCAAGTGTAAGCTTGTTGGCATCAAGTGAAAAATAAGGGTAATCGATGCCATTGCCTAAACTGTTACCAACCGAGTTGAGCGTGATATTTCCGTTAACCGTTAGCTGACTGACCTGCGAGCTTAGGTTCATCACCAACCCGCTTCCTGAAAGTGGCTGGGTAGCATCGCCTACGGTAATACTGCCGCAGGTAATTGTACCTGTGCCGGCCATAACGGTATATTGATAAAAGCTGGGATCGTTATTTTGAGTGATATTACCGGTAACGGTTAAAGTTCCGTTCACAGTTAATGTAAAATTATTGTAAGTTCCGAAGATGATCGACGCACAGGTTTCGGCGTCAGTAACAGTAGGATTATTAGTGAACGAATTGACAGCAATACGAACAATATCGGCTGCACCGGGTATCGTAGAAGCTGCAACACCACCAACCTGCCAGTTGAGTTTGTTGTTCCAGTTATAAACTCCCAGGGTTGCAGTTGTTCCTACCCAGTCGTACGTCGCTCCAAACCCCTGTTGCGCCGTAACCACCAGGAATAGTCCAATTAATACGATTTTACTTATTATCGCTTTCACAGTAGAAAATCAGCACTTAAAGGCTTTTTTTACGGTGATTCGTCGATTAAGTTTTGTTAAAACTACTTGATTTTGTTGTAGTTACGTTAAGTAAAGTTTGTTTTGAGATTGATTTACAGGAAGTTATGATCGCCAGAAAAAAAAGCATGATTTTGAGCACTTTTTTTATACCGGCCAGCAAACGCCAAATTTGTTTAGAAATCGTGTTTTTGTGGTGCTGAGGCTATAATTTTACGAATTTGCCTTGTCCCACCAGACTCGATGTATTATTATTCAAAACCTGTATAATGTAGGTGCCGGGCTGCAGGTTATTGATACTGCCTTGCCAGGAAGGCTGGGTGGATGTAACCTGTTTGATAATTAAACCCGAACTGTTCATAAACCGGATATTATAGGACGATAAATTATTGGCCGGAGGCGTTACCAGATTCAGACTTAAAGAGTTTACAGCCGGGTTAGGGTAAAGCATCAAATTGTTTGCCAGGTTATTGCTCAGGTCCGAATAAGCGATAGTTACAACATTTGAATAAGTTATCACGCTATTTACATCTACTTGTTTTAGCCTGTACAAATTGCTGCCGGTTATTGGGTTTTGGTCCTGCAGCGAATATTTTCCGCTTCCGGTCGCCGGTACGGCTCCGAGTACTGTAAAAGTCTTACCACCATCAATGCTGCGTTCTACGGTATAATTAGTGTAATTTCCTTCGTTTTGTGTGTTCCAAACAAGTTGTACCTGGCGGTTTCCCTGCATCTTCGATCCGGTAAAACCAAGTAGCTGGCAGGCGAATGCAGGATTTTGACTGATCACCAGCTTAAACCTGTTTGCGCCAAAACTGGCGGTGTCGGCCTTGATTATATTAAAAGTGTAGCTGATGCTTTGGCGAAGGTTGATCGAATCTTTTTTGTATTGATCAATCAACCATAGGTCGTATAGCCTGGGTACTGATACCAGGTCTTTAAGCGCCAGGGTATAAACGCCATCGGTATTGGCCGTTACGTTTAACGACACCGTTTCTGGCTGTGCATGGGGCAAGGGAATAACATCGATCGCCAAACCAATATGATCGCTGGATATCCCCGATAAACTTACCGAACCGTATCCTCCTTTGTAAGGGGCATCCAGATTTGCATTGAAACTTGTACTGCCGTTATTGTTGAAGCGAATGACAGTTTCATCGGTATTGACTGAATCTTTTGCCAATCTTAGTTTCAGGTACTGGTTATTGGCAAGATTTGTGGGAGTACCCATTAACAAGCTTAATCCGGTTACCTGCGTAGTGGTCTTCGCTGTTTCATCGAATGTTAAAGTAGCAGTTGTAGCTGAAGTAATAACGAAAAAGCCCTGACCGCTGGCGATAATGTTTGTAGCATTATTTGTGCCGCCACTACCACCAGAGCCTGTAATATAAGCACCATAGTTGTGGCTTATCGGATCTAACACATAAATAGTTCCCCCAACAGATGTACCATAAATTGTCGACCCCGGCGTTGTAGATTGAAATTTATCCCAGTCAATAGAACTGGGGTAAGGGTTGCCTACCAGGTTAAAACCTCTGACAGAACCCGGCGATGCTGCTGTATAACTAAGGTTGCCGGATCCAGGCGTAAACCAGTCTTTTACAATAATATGCCCCTGGTTTAAGCTTCCGGTTGCAGTTAATGTAACGGTTTGCGGTACGTAGGACGTAACGGTTTCAGTTGCAAATGTCTGACCGAGTGCATTTCGGTCTCCCCTAAAAAAGCACAGATAGCCATTGCCAGCCGGAATACTAAAACCTGAACCGTCGATATCAATTGTATAAACTGGTGAAGCAGTTATATTATTGATGCCCCTGAAATTACTGCCGGTAAAAGTAGTATAAGAAGGCGTCAGGTTTTCCCGATATAAGTAAATCGTTGGATTTGCTGCCGAAGTATTGTCGAAACCACCAGAACCGCCTGTGGTGGTAGCAGTGAGAAATATCGAATTTTTCAGGTAATTAATGCTATAAACATTATTGCCGCTTACAGTACTTGCATAAACCGGTGAAGATAGCAAACGGTATCCGCGATAGGTTAATGAGCCACCTTTAAGGTATCTTTGCACCGAGACTGTCCCTGTAACACTTGATGTTGCGGGAATAGCCGAGAAAGAGGATGATCCATTTGCATCAGATCCTAACGTTAATGTTCCGTAGTTAACAAGTTGTGAGCTGGCTGCGAGGCTTACAATGGTATTTAAAGATAGCGTTAACGATCCTCCTGCAGTCACAAATGAGCCCCCGGCAAGACTTATCGTACCCGGACCATTGATGATAGCTGCACTGGCTGCGATAACACCCAGGCCGTTGCTAACTGTTAATGTTACACCTGAGTTGATGGTTAATTTTGGTGTGTTGTTAGTGCCAAATACAATTGATTTGACAGATGTATTGCCTGCAAGAGTAGGCTGGGAAGCTCCTATGTAGGCAACAACACCAATTTGCGCAGTTTCAGTAGCAAGCGGAGCATGATTCTGGCTCCAGTTGGTTCCTGTGGCCCAAACCGAGGTTCCGCCCTTCCAGTTATTAATAGTTGGTGAGGTACAAGATAGAGTAACCGTTGTGCTTGATTTACCCGTCAGGTTATAAGCGGTTATGGTAAAGACTGTGGAACCAAATGGTGCTGTAGGTGTTCCGCTGATAATACCGGTAGTTGCGTCAAAACTTAGCCCCGCTGGTAGTGCTGTCGGACTGATGGCATAACCGGTAAGGTACATTTTGCGTACACTGTTGTTAACGGCATCAACTATATAGGCTACATCATTAGCGTCAATATAAATGTCGTTCGGTTCGTTGAACGTTGCTGCGGTCAGCGTGCCATCGGCACTGCCAGTTGTTCCGGTAGCGCTTCCGGCAAGGAGGGTTACAACACCTGCCGATGTCATCATGCGGATCTCGTTACTGTAATTATCAGCTACATAATAAATACCGGCGGCATCCTTGGCGATGCCGGTAGGGGCGTTGAACTGGGCAGCGGTACCAGTGCCGTTTGTTAAGCCAGCAGTGCCGGCAGCACTCCCCGCAAATAAAATAACCGCACCAGCAGATGTAATTTCCCTGATTTCGTTATTTAAAGCATCGGCAATATAGAAGTTACCTGCACCATCGGGCTGTACATCGAGCGGCGCATTAAAGGTGGCCAATAACTTATTTGCATTATTGGCACGGCCTGTGGCTCCCGATCCTGCAAAAACCGTCCGTACGCCCGTAGAACTGATTTTACTTATCTGGTTGCCGTTTTGCTCGGCCACGTAGAGGTTGCCGGTCCCGTCGAGCCTTATACCAGCCGGACCATTAGTGCCGGTTGCAAAAGTAGATACAACGCCTAAAGGCGTGATTTTTCGTATTACATTATTAGTGAAATCACCAACATAGATATTTCCTGCAGCGTCGATATCAATACCTTCGGGGCCGTTGAATTCCGCTGATGTTGCTACAGCATTGTTTATCAATCCGGCAGTTCCGTTGCCTGCGTAAGTGGTAACTACACCGGTGGTGCTTATTTTCCTGATGACGTTATTGTTATAGTCAGCCACATAGATATTTCCGGCTGCGTCGTTAACACTGTTTTGCGGTAGGTTGAAGCGTGCTGCTGTTCCGGTTGCATTTGTGAAACCCGCGGTGCCTGCTGTGCTTCCTGCAATAGTCGTTACCTGTCCATAGCCATTGGCAGGTACTGCACCGCCGGTATTAGCGGGCGCTATAGAAAAAGGGGTCCCTACCAGTAATGCGCTTGTTGATGGACTATAAGATATGATAGGGGCTTGTGCCCGCGCACAATCTATTAGTAAAAAGAAGCAAGCAATTAGTCCTATAGGTAGTAATATTCTTTTCAACACGGCAGAATTTAAGCGTATAACAAGCGAAGTTAATAAAACTTCTGCGAATGTGTTAGACTTAAGTGGTTGATTATTAATGCATATCGTGATTTATATATTGCTTAATGAGAAATAATTTGCTTATAAAATAATATTATACAGAACGGCGACGGCTAAATAGTCCATTTCTGTCTAAAATAGCCTTGTTTCATTAACCGTTAATTAATTAACTATAGGATTATTTTTTTATAAAAAATTAGGTAAAATGTTTGAATGTGGAAAAATAATTTCCGAAATCAACGATGATTGCTAAGTTTCGGGGCCAATTGGCCTTTCGGTGTAGATCAGGGCAGGTGCTATGACACGGCCAAATGCATTTGAAATGGCAATTTGTTGCTGACAGATCAATCGGAACTTCTTTTGGATGACAATAATAAACCCTAAGTAAGCCAATTGATTGCAACGGAAAACAGATTAAGCCTGACCCCAGACGATAGGATATGAATTGGCGAGTAAAAAGATTCGAGCGGTGCAGCTTTTCGGCCCGGGTCAGTCGCCACATCACCGGGCCTCGAACTGCTTCCTTAAAACTATGATTTTAATGCCCGGGCTCGCCACCGGGCAATTTTGTTTTTAGATGGTTGCTCACTTAGAACCGCCATCGCAGGTATGGTTTATGACGCCATCCACTGTCTAAATTATATAATATTATTGAATAAATAAAATAAATTAATTAATGGTTAAAGTAAGCTTTGTAACTGATAGTCAGTTAGTTAGTTATGCACCAAAAGATTTAAAAAGAGAAGGGTTTATAGCCCCAAAAAAAGCCGGGAACATGTTCCCGGCTTTTTTTGGGGCTATAAACCCTTCTCTTTTTAAATCTTTTGGTGCATAAC
>CAIPPO010000137.1 GCA_903866915.1 uncultured Mucilaginibacter sp.
GAGAAAGGGACGGCCAATGTGATAGATCACTAATGCAATGCCTGTTGCCAACATCACTATTAGTATTGATTCTGATAGAAACTGCCAGATCAGTTGCTTTCTCAAGCCCCCCAAAACTTTACGGATTCCCATTTCGCGCATACGTGCAGAAGAGCGCCCGATACAAATATTAACAAAATTGATGATGGCCATTAACAAGATAAAAAGCGCAATAAAAGAAAGTGCACTGATCATCTTTTTTACCAGGCCACCATTGGCAATCAAATTATATTCCTTCAGATTCACAAGGTATGGTGTAAGGCTGGTGCGGATAACATCGTCAGTTTCAAATTTCTTTAGCAGTTGTAGCATAGCTTTGTCCACCAACTTCGGATCAACGCCCTTTTGCAGCTCGATATAATCTACTGTATTTGTATTATCCCATCCATTAAGATTGCGTTTTAAGAACTTCGATGCGTCAGCATTAAAAAAGAAATCGGAACCACCTCCTGTGCCGGTTGAATTATGACCAGGCAGATTGCTCACAGAATTAGTTGGTATATCTGCCAACACGCCACTAATCATAAAATTATGATTAGCGCCCTGCATGTTTTGGAAATTTAGCGATTGGCCAACTACATCATATTTTGAGAAGAATTTTTTGGCGGCCCGTTGGGTGATAACGACTGAAAATGGATCATTTAATGCTGTTTTAACATCGCCATACAAAAGCTTAAAACCATACATATGAAGCAAGGTGCTATCGCCGGTTTGGATGCTTTCGCGATAGTTTGTTTCGCCTTTAGAAACTATCGTTGTAGCCAGATCTGCATGGTAGTAATTGCGGACAAACCCTGGATAATTTTCAGCCAAAGCTTTAGGTAACTCGGCTATTCCCCCTATTTCATTCCCCAAGTTAGGGTCTTTCCATTTATTGAGAATAATGTATTGATTTTCGGCGTCTTTTAGCTGATGGTTAACTTGAAGTTCTCCCCATATATAGGCAGCAATCAATAAGGTGAAAGCGATACCCATGGCCAACCCGAAGATATTTACAAATGAAAAAAAACTGTTTTTGTACAAATTTCGCCAGGCGGTTTTGAAGTAATTTCTGATCATTTGGTTATACGTTTTACGTGTTTTTTATTTTCTAATGCTTAATTTCTGAACCCCTATTCGTAGGATTAAAGGATTGAAGGATTTCTTGCATGAAACCTATCTCTTACCCTTCACATCGTAGCCACTACATTTCGCATTCGGCATTCCGAATTTCGCATTCCCTTTTACCCTTCACCTTTCACCTTTCACCTTTCACCTCACTCCGATCGTAAACTCTTTACCGGGTTCATCAAAGCTGCTTTGATCGATTGAAAACTGATAGTGATAAATGCAATAACGATAGCCAAAAGCCCGGCTGCAAAAAACACCCACCAGCCTATGCCGATATGATAGGCATAATCCTGCAGCCATTTATTCATGGCAAACCAGGAAAGCGGTGTAGCTATAAGGATGGCTATAAAAACGAGTTTTACAAAATCACGGGCAAGCAAACTAACTATACCACTCACACTTGCACCCAAAACCTTACGTACACCTATTTCGCGGGTTCGGAGCTGTGCGGTAAAAGCCGCTAAACCCAAAAGACCCAGACAAGAGATGAAAATGGCTATCGCTGCAAAATAGTTGAACAATTTGCCTTCGGTTTGCTCGCCCTTGTAAAGGTTATTGAAAACATCATCCATAAAATAGTAACTGAATGGGTATTGCCCGTTGTAATGTTTAAACTGTGTTTCGGCTGCATTGATGGCTAATGCGGCGTCGCGGCCGGTGGTTTTTACATACACTATCGGCATCCATTTAGGCTGGTAGATAAAAACTGTTGGCCCGATCTTTTCTTTCATGGATGCAAAGTGAAAATCTTTTACAACGCCGATTATGGTACCTGTGATGTTATCCATTTTAAAGCGCTTTCCAACAGGATCTTTCATCCCGATCTCCTTTATTGCAGCTTCATTTAAAATAAAATGGGCCGAATCGTTAGGCGCCCCGGTAAATGCCGATCCCGAAGCCATTTTCAATTTTAAAAATGATATCAAGTCTTTATCAACCACCATCGGATGAACGATAAAAGTTGAATTTGCAGGTTTACCATCCCAATCAGACGTACCATCCTGTCCACCTATATGAACAATAGAGCCACTCGAACGTGCTACATCCAATATGCCGGGCTGCTTCAGTAATTCAGCACGAACGGCATCATAATGTGGCCCGATAGCTCGCATATCAAACATAAATACGTTTGTTTTATCGTAACCGAGATTTCTAGACCGTATATAGTTTAACTGTCGGGTGATCACAATTGTACCGACAATGAGTACAATTGAAAATACAAATTGCGTCACCACCAGAATTTTGCGAAAAAGCACATCCCCAATACCAGCAGATATCTTGCCCTTTAAAGCTTTAAGCGGTTCGAAGGATGAAAGCAACAAAGCCGGATAAATGCTGGATGCCGCCAATGTGCCGGCGATAGTAGACAGTATCACCACCCAAATATGGTAGTCGGAGAGATTAAAGATCAGTTGTTTGCCTGATACCTGGTTAAATATGGGCATCAAAAGGAAAATCAAACCGAGCGCAAGCGCAGCAGCCAGCAGAAACAACAGGGCAGTTTCGACGATAAACTGAATAAACAACTGCCATTTAGCCGCACCTACAATTTTGCGCATACTGATCTCTTTTGAACGAAGCATGGAGCGTGCAGTCGACAGATTTACATAATTGATACAGGCAATGACCAGGATAAGTAGTGCTACGATCAAAAATATGCGAACCGTTCCAATGCCTTTATCGGTGAGATCGGCGTTGTACAGGTGCATTTTTGCCAATGGCAACAGCAGGTAATCAGCATCGGTGTCATCGGGTTTATGGGCGAGGTGCACCTGTCTGATCTTAACGGACAAATCCTTCAGATCGGTTCCGGGTTTTAAAAGTAAAAAGGTCTCATAACTAAACCAGGTGAAATTATTATTGAGGTCTACTTTATCGTCATTCAGCAAGTGATGTACCAGGTAGCTGAATGGCATGATCATATCATAATTGATGCTCGAATTATCAGGAAAATCTTTGACCACACCACTAACAGTCAGGTTTTCCTTATCATTCGACCGGATAACTTTGCCAATCGGATCCGCAGTTCCGAAAAACTTTTCAGCGGTTTTTTTCGTGATAACCACCGAGTTGTCATTCGGAAACGGGTTTGCCGCATTGCCCTGAGTCAAAGGAAAATCAAACACGGAAAACAGCGAAGGGTCGGCAAAACCGGCGTTTTCATCAGCAAATACCTTATCGCCATACTTGAAAATGTTACCACCATTATCTCTTAACCTTACAAAATCTTCTATTTGCGGTAGTGCTTGTTTAGAAAGCGGGCCAATAGGCGCCACCCCGAGCGTCCATATCTGCCGGCTTGCTCCTGTTCCGCCGAAAAGCTCTAGCCGATATATATTCGGGGTGTTTTTATGGTAACTGTCAAAGCTCAACTCGTCCTGCACCCACAACAGGATCATAATGCCAATAGCGAGCCCAACCGTTAAGCCGGCAATATTGATCAACGAATAAAATTTATTCTTCGCCAGATTACGCCAAGCGGTTTTGATATAGTTTCTGATCATGATGTTGAATTTTTTAACTGCTTTTCATTGTCTGAACCGCTGATTCGTGTGTCCCGATAGCTATCGGGAATGCTGATCGCGCTGATAATTAATCCAAAATACCCAATGACCCAATGATTTAATGACCCAATCACTCCGATCGTAAACTCTTCACCGGGTTCATCAAAGCCGCTTTAACCGCCTGGAAACTCACCGTTGCCAGTGCGATGAAAATGGCCAGCAAACCTGCAGCGGCAAAAACCCACCATTGTATGCTGGTATGGTACTGGTAGCCATTTAACCATTTGTTCATCGCATAATAAGCTATCGGGAATGACACGGCACAGGCAATGACCACCAATACAAGGAAATCTTTTGAGAGCAAAGAGGTTACACTGGATATGCTGGCGCCCAGCACTTTTCTGATGCCTATTTCTTTCATCCGTCGTTCTGCGGTATAGGCAGCTAATCCAAACAAACCCAGGCAGGATATAATAACTGTCAATGCTGCAAATAACCTGGAGAGTTTGCTTGCCAGCATCTCTGTTTTAAACATATTATTAAACTGATCGTCAACAAAACGGTAGCTGAAGGGATAACCGGGATTGTACTGTTTAAGTACGGTTTGCATATCGGCAAGCGACTTTTGCAAGTCTTGCCCGGGTTTTATACGGGCATATAAAACCGTACAGTCTTTTGGTGCCGAACTGAAGAACATTACCGGATCGGGTTTGCCATACATGTTGCCATAAACGTAGTCGTTCACCACGCCAATAATTACGGCGTGGGTAGTATCGCCTTCACCATGCATAGTTTTACCGACAGCGCTCCCTTTGCCCATTAATCTTTCCATGGATTGCGTTACAACCATTCTTATAGGTTTACTTCCGGTATCAGTAATGGTTAGATTTCGTCCTTCAAGAACTTTCAAACCCGAGGTTGCGAAAAAATCGGCCGTTACATAGCGTTGTGAAATGAGTACCTGAGAGCCTACAGGCTTACCTTCCCAGGTCAAACTACTGGTATTATTGCCACCATAAATGATACCATGATCGGCCAGCGCCACGTTTTCGATATGGCCTGTGTTAAGCAGATCCTGACGTATTGGTGTATAATTTGTTGCCATTTTGCCCTGCAGATCAATTTCAACCAGCCGGTCTTTATTGAACCCTAACTGTCTGGTTTTAACATGCTGTATCTGCTGGAAGATTATGATGGTACTGATGATCAGAATGATGGATGCAGCAAATTGTACCACAACCAATCCCTTACGCACATAAACTGCTCCACTATCCTTTAACTTCAGGCCTTTTAATACCACTACCGGTTTAAATGAGGATAAATATATTGAAGGATAGCTTCCGGCAACAATACCGCAAATTAGGGCTATTACTAAAACAGCCACGATATGAACAGGGTTACCAAGACCGGGACTGAGTTGCTTTTGTACCAAAGTGTTAAACGGAGCTAAAACAGCCAACAATATTATAACTGCGATAACAGCGGCTATCAGCGCCATAAATACAGCTTCGCCAATAAATTGAATAATCAATGAATTTTTTGCAGCGCCTAAAACTTTGCGCACTCCAACTTCGCGGGCCCGTTTCTCGCTGCGGGCTGTGGCCAGGTTCATAAAGTTGATGCAGGCTATAAACAGAATGATCCAGGCAATGATGGTAAACAAATGCACGTATTCAATTTGTCCGCCCCCGGTTAACTTTCCGTCTTTAAACTCGTTGCGCAAATGCCAGTCGTTCATTCCATACAAAAACACGTGGCCCAGCGATTTCGGTTCGTGTTTTTGGATATAATTGTAAAGCTGCTTATTTACGGCAGCTACATCCACTCCGGGTTTCAGTTCTACATAGGTTGCAAGCGAGTTGTTACCCCATTGTTTGAGCCAGGGACTATTTTTCCAATAGATCTCAAAAGGCATCAGCCATTCAAATTGAAAGCTGGTGTTGGTTGGTATATCTTTCAAAACACCGGTAACCACATAATCCTGTTTATTATCAACCTTTATCGTTTTACCGATCACATTCTGTTCATCGCCAAAGAATTTTTTAGCTGTTTTTTGAGTGATTACCAGCGAGTGTATCTGGCTTAGCGCAGAGGCAGCATTACCCTGAACAAAAGTTAGCGTAAACATGCTGAAAATTGAAGATTCAACATATCTGCCTGATGCAAAAACAGATTTGTCCCCTTGTGAAAACAATAGAGGCTGGTTTTCTTCCGAAGTGCGGCAAACATTTGCAATCCCAGGAAAATCTTCCCTGATCGCTGGTCCCATCGGTCCGGGTGTCGAACTTTCAGTAAATATGTAGGTATCATATTTCTGATTCTCCCAGGCCTGGTAAAGCCTGTCTTTTTTTAGGTTGACGGAGTCGAAATTCACCTCATCTTCCACCCACAAAAAGATCAGGGAAGCACAGGCAATACCAATGGCCAAACCAAAAATATTTAAAAAGCTGAAAGCCTTGTTTTTCTGCAGATTTCTAAACGCTGTACGCACAAAACTCTTGAACATATGCTTGTATTTTTATGTGTTTTTACTTAATATCTGAACCGCTGATTAGGTTGATTAGCTGATTACGTCGATTATTTATTCCCAATGCCTGATGACCAATGCCTAATGACCAATGCCTAATCCCTAATCACTCCGATCGTAAACTTTTTACCGGGTTGGCAATAGCTGTTTTAATTGCCTGAAAACTGATGGTTAACAATGCGATGCACAATGAAATAATAGCTGCCGCCAGAAAAATCCATCCACCCAGATTGATATGATAAGCAAAAGTTTGAAGCCATTTTTCCATAGCCCACCAACCGATAGGTGTTATCATAACTACCGACAATAATATGAGGTAAACAAACTCCTTACTAAGTAAAAAGGCAAGCTGTGTTATCGTTGCACCTAATACCTTGCGAACACTGATCTCTTTGCTGCGCCGGCGACAAAAGAATGCTGTTAGAGCAAATAATCCCATGATAGAAATGGTAATTGCTACGGATGTAAAAAAGGTTATAATTTGCTGCAAACGGTTATAGGCTATAAAAACCTGTTGAAAATTATCATCAACAAATGAATACTGAATAGGAAAATCAGGTTCTATTTTTTTCCATTGTTGTTGTATAGCAGCAACTGTTTGTTGTAAATGATCACCGCTAATTTTCACCAGAACAGCACCACCCGACTGAAACATACAGGCATTATTGCCCATGGTATAAACCTCGGGTTGCACGGTATTTTCAAATCCAAGCGTATTAAAGTTTTTAACAACGCCAACTATTTTCACCGGTATGCTATCACAGGATGGAAAGGTTATTACCCTTCCAACAGGATCAGTAAGACCCAGCTTTTTTACAGCAGATTCATTAATGATACAACTTCGGGTTTTTTGATCACCCACCTCATCGTTAAACATTCGTCCTGCGACCATGGGCACGCTTAGTGTTTTAAAATAGTCTTTGCTTATTTTGATCGAAGCCAGCCGGTATTCTTTTCCTGCATATTTAAAACCAATAGTAGAAGTATCAACAAATAACAAATCGCCCGGAACTTTAGTTGTTTTAGAAACATAGCTAACGCCGGGAAGCTCTGTCAACTGTTCGCGCATATGGTCGAAACCGTCCTCGCGGGTTTTCTGACTTGTTTCGATACGCATTACCTGCTGACCTGAAAAACCCTTATCGCTGTCCTGCATAAAATTCATCTGACTTTTGATCACCAGGATAGAAATGATAAAAAATACGGATACCATAAATTGAACAACGATCAGACAATTGCGAAAAACGGTCCCCTTTTTGCCGCTGGAGAGGTCGCCCTTCAATACCCTGGCAGTATTGAAACGGGACAAGAAAAACGAAGGGTACAAACCCGATAACAATGTTACTACCAGTAAACAAACCGCAGTTTCGGCAATGACAGTCAGGTTATTACCTTGCCCCCAAAAAGTAAGCGTTATGTTAAAAGACTGATTTATAATTGGTAACACCAGTCCGATTGCCAGTACTGCCAAACCGAGGCTTATGGTACACTGCAGGGCAGTTTCGATCATAAACTGAAAGATCAATTGCGTACGGTTGGAACCAAGCACTTTGCGTACTCCAACTTCCTTGGCCCGCCGCATTGATTTTGCAATAGAAAGGTTACTGAAGTTGATGGCACCAACCAGCAAAAGCAGCACTGCCAGCAGCAGTAAAATAGTTACAGTGGTAAAATTTGTGCTTCCATGTTTTGGAAAATTATGAATATCAGCCACCGCATCAACAAAAAGACTGGTGTGCTGACTTTTTTTCTGATAAGCTTCAAAAGAGAGGTTATCTTTCTTTAAATGATCAGTATAATAAATCCGGTTAATGTCGCCTTCGACAAGTGCGTTTGTAGCTGTATTTTTTAGCTTGATATAGGTTTGAAAAGAGAAATTACCCCAAAAATTATTCGATTTCTCATAAGGGTCGCGCATCAGCATTTTCGCTACCAGATGGGTGGGGCTGGCCGGCTCCTGCATAACTCCCGTCACCTCGTAGGTTTCAGAATTATATGCCCTAACCGTTTTACCGATCGGATCATCGTCCCCAAATAGTTTATGTGCTACATCTTCACTTAATATGGCGGCATTTGCCCGGTTAAGTGCCGTTTTCGCATCGCCGCGGATCAATTTATACGGGAATACTTTCAGAAACGACGTATCAACTGTTATGATATCTTTTTGATATATTTTTTTTTCGTCTGTGCTTAATAATATCTTATAATCGCCTGCCGACATCAAATGGGTAACAGCCTCGGCGTTATAATACTTTTGCGCAATAAAAGTTGCAAGCGGCGCCGAAGTTTGCTGCAAAATATCGCTATTGATCTGTGTGGATACCCGATATACTTTTTTTAGCTCAGGGTCCCATTTATCATAACTAAGTTCGTAATTAAGGTACAACAGAATGATCACAAAACTTGCCAGCCCCGCGGCGAGGCCCAGAATATTGATCATACTGTAAGAGAAATCTTTCGAAATATTCCGCCAGGCGGTTTTAATATAATTTTTGATCATTTCAGGCAAATTTTTTAATAAACCCTCCCTATCTAAGCTCCTCCCTTAAATGGGGAGGGCTTAGCGAGACACATTAACTAAACTATTATAAACTATTTCTGATGTAAGTATGATCTGCCGCTCATATCATGATATTTTCAACTACAGTTTGGCCATCCAATAGGCGAATGATACGGTGACTGTAACGTGCATCATGCTCAGAGTGCGTAACCATGATAATGGTTGTACCCTGCTCGTTCAGGTCGGTGAGCAGTTCCATCACTTCATTGCCGTTGCTGCTATCGAGGTTACCGGTGGGCTCATCTGCTAAAATCAGTTTGGGCTTGTTTACAACCGCCCTTGCTATAGCAACACGCTGCTGCTGACCGCCCGATAATTGCTGCGGATAATGATTGCGGCGGTGCATGATCTGCATTTTATCCAGCACTTCTTCTACACGTTTTACACGTTCTGCACTGGGTATCCCTGTATAGATCAATGGCAGCTCTACATTTTCGAATACGGTAAGCTCATCAATCAGGTTAAAACTCTGGAAAACGAAACCGATATTATGCTTACGCAGATCGGCACGTTTACGCTCGTTAAAATGCGCTACCTCTACACCGTTGAACACATAGCTACCACCATCAGGGTCGTCGAGCATACCTAAAATATTCAATAAGGTTGATTTACCGCAACCCGATGGCCCCATGATCGCTACGAATTCGCCTGTTTTTACCTCGATCGATAATTTATTCAATGCGATGGTCTCCACCTCTTCGGTGCGATAGTACTTTTCTAAGTCAGTGATCTTTATCATTTGTGTCTCCCCGATCCGCTTCAAAGCAAGGATCTGATTTTATATAATCTGTATAACCTATTTTTATTTATTTAATTCAATTGCCGGCAGGCCTATTTTGTCAATATCAGCTCCTGAATATCTTTATAAGTATCATAACTTGAAGTGATCACTTTATCACCCGGTTTCAAGCCCCGTATCACTTCATAATAATCAGGGTTTTGCCTGTTCAGCTGAATATCAACCCGGTAAGCTTTCTTACCATCTTCGCTCACTTTAAATATCCAGTTGCCGCCGGTTTCCTGGAAGAAACCGCCTCTGGGCAGCAAAATAGCGGGTTGCTCATCACTGAAAACCAGTCGTATTTGTAAAGTTTGTCCTTTACGCAACCCGGGTGGCGTACCACCTACAAACATCATATCAACCTGAAACTGCCCGTTAGTTACCTGTACGTACACTTTTTTTACAATCATCTTGTAGTTCTTATTTTCGGTAGGGTAATATGCCGTCATCCCTGGTAATACGCGTGAAATATAATGGTCATCAATCAGCGCTCTCACTTTCAAGCCGTCGAATCCATCGATTTGTGCCAGGTGATCGCCCCTGTTTTTTGTCTGCCCAACCTCGGCATCCAGCGAAGTCAACTGTCCATCAATAGTAGCTTTGACGGTAAGGTCCGAAACCTCCTTGCGCATCAGGTTGAGCGCGTTTTTCATTTGAACATATTGCTCCTTTGCCTGCTGATCCTGTACTTTAGTCAACAAACTGTCCTGGCGCAAAATTTCCCGGGTCAGGTTTTTCTTGCGTAATTGGTAATTGTAAGTATTCTCGGCTATCTGGTATTCTTGTAAACCGATGGCTTTTTGTGCATAAAGCTTCTTATCGAGGTTGTAAACCCTTTCAGCATCTTTAAAACTGCTTTCAACATCGGCCATAGCCTGTAATTTACCTACGGTATTTTGGGCAGCATTATTTTTTGATATCTGCATCTGCGTCTGCAGGTTATATAGTTGTGTTTCCGAATTAGCAAGATTTAGCTCAACGTCCGTATTGGATAATTTCACAATCGGGTCGCCTTTTTTTAGTTTGGCCCCGTCTTCAACAAATTTTTGTACCACGGTTCCACCTTGAA
>CAIPPO010000138.1 GCA_903866915.1 uncultured Mucilaginibacter sp.
ACTTTATCAGCAGAACTGCTAAATCCGGGATAAAATCGCATCATCAAACTTTACATTTAATTGGTGTAAAGTGAAGGATTTTGAAACGATGTATCACTCAAAAGGCGAAGCGGTACTGTTATTGCAAACAACAGGATTTTGATTGGGTCCAAAATTCTGCTTGAACAGGAAGCGGCCGCTGCGAAAGCAACGGCCGCTATACTGCAAATATTTTGTGTTTCTTATTAACCTCTCATCGTATCATTTGTCCCATGTCCTCCCGGACACTCCTTTGTCGAAAAAAGTAAAGGGACCGATGGTTAATAGTTAGTTTAGTTTAGTGGATAATCGGTCGTTGCGCGAGGCAACGACTGTGTTTTCCGTCCCGGTCGCCGGTGCCCCTGTCGTCGGTGGGGACACCGACGACAACCAACGACAACCGTCAACATCGAAACTAAATTTAGTTAGTGTCGGCACTCGGACCACCCGGACCACCACCGCCCGGAGGGCCGCCACCACCTGGACCACGGAAACCACCCGGACCACCCATTGGTCCCTGCGGACGCTGGCCTGCAAATTTCTGTAGCCTTAAAGTGAAAGTTAGCAGATAGTATCTGCCTAAACGGTTAACGTTGCTTTGGGAAATTGACGTAGCAGTTTGGCTCGAAGTAAAGCCAGTATTTTGGTTAAACACGTCGTTCACAGAGAAACGTAACGTACCAACATTTGCCTTTAAAAAGCGACGCTCAACGTAAGTATTAAAGATATTAGGATTAGTCGCGCCTTTGTAGCCTTCGTAAACAGTTTTTGTATAGTCGTAACTCAAAGTCCAATCTTTCCAAAGGTAGTTCTTCCCATTCAGTCCGAATGTAATCGTTTGGAAATTGCTGTTGACATTAGCTTGCTGGATCGAGTTGGTTCCGTGGTTAACGCTGTAGCTAGCATTAGCCTCCGCATCAATCACATCTGTAATGTCAACCCGGAAACGGGCGCCCTGTGTTAAAACAAGGTTTTTGTTAATGTTCTTTTGAGTTGTTTCGTTAGCAGCAGCGGTCGTATCTATATTGCTTATATAGGATATGTTGTTGCTATATGAAATATTACCATTAATAAATAAAGTATACTTCCTTTTTTCCCATGGTTTCGCAAATAAATAAAATGCTGATGCCTGATAGTAGCCCATTGCATTTTGGTAAGCTGTGAGAATAGTACCGGCTAGTTTCGGATCCCGATAATTGCGCGGGTATGATACAGTGTTACCTACAATTTTATCATTGGTTTGTGTAAAATTCAGGTTTGAAAAAAATACATTGCCAGATGCAAAATCAAATTTATTATAGCGTATACTGAACACATTATTGTATTCGGGTTGTAAGTTTGGATTGCCCTGAACCGGATAAGTTGAGTTAGAAAAGTCGATCACGGGCTGCAATTCATAATAAAGTGGCGAATTACTTGACCCGGAATAATTAATGGTCAGTGCCTGAGTGCGCGAGAAATTGTAAATAAATCGAGCCGTTGGTGCAAAATATAAATTAGTCACATGGGTTGCCGGATTTGTAATTGAAGAACCATCCAATTCGGTTGGTAATGCGGCAATTCCTAAAACGTAATTATATTTTTTCTCGATGAATCGATAGTTTAAACCAAACCGATTAGTGATAAAATTGAATGAATAATTATTGCTTAGTAAATCATATTGATTGCTTACACCAGTATTTGTAATAGTATCAGTCAGCTTGTCATCGGTAGTATGCGCATGGTGATAGGCATAATTAAATTCAAGGTAAGATAATTTACTCAGTGGTTCGATATAAGAAAATGCGGCACCAACACTATCAGTACGGCTGTCGGTATTAATCATTTGGTTTACCGGGGCGTTAGCTTTTCCGGCCAGATAATTATATACAGGGTTTTGAAACTGATTGCTTGTTGTAGTTCCGGCGGTTAACAATACACTGAAGTTGCGCCCGTGACTGTTGAAACGGTGATTATATAATACGCTTCCACCGAAATTTGGAGCCGATGAGTGACTGAGCAGTGCAAGGTTGTAATTTGAAATAGTGTCTTGTGCTGCCAGTAAAAGACTTTTCGCAGTTTCATTGGTGTGCACTCCGGCGAACTGGTAAGTTGGCACAATTTTAAAATAATTGATAGTATCGGGCCGGTACTCGATATTGAAGTTAAATCGGTGGTTGACCTTTTGATCTGTTTCGACGCTATTGGTGTTATTTAACGTTGGGTTATTGGCTGAAATATTGTTTTGTGAAGATGAAGTAACCGTATAAATACTATTATCTGAAACGCTATAGCTTCCGTAAACTGTTATTTTTTTACCCCAACTATCACGGTAATTAAAACCCAGAGAACGGGCAGTAGTAATACCATTATTGCTGCCGCCAAAAAGCCCCGGAGGACCGCCACCGCCCCGGCCACCAGGACCGCCACCACCAAAATTGAATAAATTGGTGTTGGTATTATTAAGATTACCTGAAACAGCTATCTGTCGGCTATCGTTGAACGTAAAAATATTAGTAGATGCGATAAAGCGATTTCCATCTTTTGCGCCATCAACCTGGGGTATGGCGTCTTCACCGTCGCCCAGAGTTCCCTGGCCGAAATAGCCGTGGTTTTTGTCTTTCCTGATATTAATATTTAATACTTTTTGCGGCTCGCCGGTTTTAATGCCGGTAATATTGGCCTGGTCACCGTAATCATCCACAACCTGTACGCTTTGTACAAGGTCGGCAGGAAGATTACGTGTTAAACTGGTAACATCGCCCGCCATATAGTCTTTGCCGTTTAAGCGCACTTTGGTTACACTTTTACCCTGAGCGGTAATGTTGCCATCCTTATCGACGTCCATTCCGGGCATTTTCTTAATAGCGTCTTCTACTACAGCCCCATCGCGAACTTTATAAGCAGCAGCGTTGTATTCTACCGTATCTTCTTTTATTTTGACCGCATTGACGTCGGTAATGGTTACTTCTTTCAAAGCAATAGCGTCTGTCTTTAAAATAATAGGTGCCAGGTTTACAGGTTTAGTGTCCGCAGCAAGTATAAACCTGCGTTTCAAAGGCTTATAGCCAACAGAAAAAACCAGTATACTAAACTGATTAGATGTTACTCCCTGAAAATTGAATTGCCCGTTGGCATTGGTAGTTGTTTGCAAACTGTCTTTGCCGAGATATAATTTTATAGCTGCTCCCGGTATGGTTATTCCGGTACTGTCTTTTACAAGCCCGGAAACTGTACGCCCTGTTTGGGCAAAACCACGCGCGGAAATCAATAGCAGTATTAAAGGAAAAAGGTATTTAAGTTTCATATTTTTTTATTTTACGATAGTACAAAACAACAATAAGATTTCATTTGGCGAAAATACAATAGACCGGGAGTTATTTAATATAGACGGAAGTGTTAAATTACCCTACAAAAGGCTGTTTTGTATTTAGATACTCAAAAAGCCGCCATTAAAAGATCAAAACAGGCTGTTTGTCGGTAAATATCACCCGAATAGCGGTTTCAATTTGCAGCTTTAAAGCTTCGTTGTAATATTGTAACTACAATGTTGCAAAATGAACTTGAATTGGCCCTAAATTGAACTTGAAATGACGATATTAAGATCTAAAAGTAAACTGATAACAATTTTGATCCATGTATTGGTGTGGGGTGTTTTTGGTCTGGCTATATTTTTTTATCAACCGTTTTTGTCCGACATCGATATCCCTTACCAATTCTGGATCAAGCAAATCATTGTGCTGGGAATGCTGGTTGCTGCGTTTTATCTCAACGCATTTGTATTGGTGCCCAACTTATTGTTAAAAAACCGAACCCAGTATTATTTCCTGATCACTGTTGGCCTGGTGGCTGCTATTGTGCTTTTGAGCGGATGGGTCGACCGTTTCCTTAATCTTCATCAATTATTCGAAGCGGCCTTTCATAAACATGGCCAGGAACAAGCCTATAAGCACCACGGTCCTCCAAAGCCGGGTACCCGTGGAGGCATGGTTGATACACTCACCATTACGATTTGTGCTTTGGTAATAGGTATCAGCACCAGCATGACGACCATACAGAAATGGCAAAAAGACAAACAGGAACGTGAAGAACTGGAAAAAGATAAGGTTACCTCTGAATTGTCGTTTTTGAAAGCACAAATAAATCCGCATTTCTTTTTCAATACCCTCAATAATATTTACGCGTTAACTGTTGTGGATGCCGAAGTGGCAGGAAAGGCTATCCACCAGTTATCCAGGATGATGCGCTACCTATTGTATGATACCCAACAAGGGCATACTATGTTGAGCCAGGAACTCGCTTTTGTTAAAGACTATATCAGCCTGATGCAACTGCGCCTTACGGATGTAGTAAAGGTAAATATTGAAACACCTGCAAATCTGCAGGACGTACCCCTGGCACCGATGATTTTTCTGCCTTTTGTTGAAAATGCATTTAAGCACGGTGTTAGTGCCACCCAACAAAGCCATATTGATATTATCATTTTTCAACAGGAAAAAGTATTGAATCTGACGGTTAAGAATTCGATAATGAAAGATAATAGTGTTAGCTTAGATACCAATAGCGGCATTGGCCTGGTAAATACCAGACGTAGGCTTGATTTGCTCTATCCGGGTAAATACCAATTGGAGGTCAGCGAGCTTAATGCCGACAATGAGTACACTGTTCACCTAATTCTCGATCTGTCATGACACTTAATTGTATAGCTGTTGATGATGAGCCCCTGGCACTCGGTCTCGTTTGCAAGTTTATTGAACAAACTCCTTTTTTGAACCTTGCCGGACGCTTTTCAAGTGCGGTGGAAGCACTTAAGGCGATTCATGCACAAAAAATTGATGTCATTTACCTTGATATTCAAATGCCCGACCTGAATGGTATTGAACTGGCCAGGGTACTTGGCAAAGGACCCGAAACACCACGTATCATATTTACTACCGCGTATAATCAATTTGCACTGGAAGGTTATAAAGTTGATGCGCTTGATTACCTGTTGAAACCGTTTAACTACGAAGAGTTTTTACGCACGGCCACAAAGGCCCATGCCTATTACGAATTGGTCAATAAGCCAGCAGCCCCGGCTACTGTTGTGGTTGAATCAGAACATGCCGATGATCAGTTCTTGTTTTTGAAAGTTGAGTATCAATTGGTTCGGATCGCACTGGATGATATCCTCTACATCGAAGGATTGAAGGATTATGTGAAAGTTCACCTGAAAGGAGTAGAAAAAGCTGTCCTTTCCCTCACCAGTTTAAAAGCACTCGAAGAAAAACTGCCCTCAAAACGCTTTATGCGTGTACACCGGTCATTTATTGTTGCCCTGGATAAGATCACCTCGATGACCAAAAACTCGGTGCAAATCGGCAAAATGATTATTGCAGTAGGCGATCAATATAAGGAAGCCTTTGGTCAGTTTGTTGGTAAGTGGATTTGAGGGGGGATTGGGTTTCAGGTATCGGTTATTGGGTATTAGGTATCGGTTATTGGGTATCTGTTATTAGTTATTAAATTATAGTTATTTATCAGATAAAAATTTATGAAGAAGTTATTTGTTGCCTTTGCGATTTTTTTGGGGCTGGGAGTTGGCGTTTTTGCTCAGTCTAAATCTGGCTATCACATTAGTCAAAGTTTTCCTATTAAAAGTAATGGTGGGTATGATTATATCACCGTTGATAGCCTTTCGGAACGACTGTACGTATCGCATGGTAGACAGGTTAATATTATCAATAAAACTAATGGGGATTCTATTGGCTATATACCTACGGGCAAAGATGTGCATGGTATTGCCCTGGTGCATGCGCTGGGCAAAGGTTATATTACCAATGGAGGTGCTAACAGTGTGTTGGTCTTCGATCTTAGAACAAATCAAATTTTGGGGCATGTTCCTGCCGGAGAATTTGCTGATGGTATTTTGTACGACGATTTCTCGAAAAAAATAATCTCCTGCAATGGCAAGAGTAAGAATTTAACGGTGATAGACCCGGCAACGGACAAAGTTGTTGCTACCATCCAGTTAACAGGTTGGCCCGAAACTGCAACCAGCGATGGTAAGGGGAGGATATATGTAAACAATGCCGAAAAAAGCGAGATCAATGTGATCGATGCAAAAACCTTCAAGATCGTAGCCAACTGGCCTATTGCACCGGCAAAAGGCCCCTCGGGTTTAACGATCGATCGTGCTACCATGCGTTTGTTTGCCGGCTGCGATAACAAACTTTTGGCAGTTGTAGATGCACGTACCGGAAAACTGATTACAACCCTGCCAATTGGTGACGGCTGCGATGCTGTAGGCTTTGATGTTAAATGGAAAACAGTTTATTCTTCGAATGGCGAAAGCGGAACACTGACGATAGTAAAAGAGTTGGGTGCTGATAAATACTCAGTTGAAAACTTAAAGACAGAAATTGGAGCAAGAACGCTGGCAGTCGACCAAAAAACCCACAAAATTTATTTGCCGACTGCGAAATTTAAACCAGCTACAAAAGAGTCATTCCGTCCTCCGGTTGTGCCGGGAACCTTTAAAGTGTTGGTGGTTTCAAAGTAAAACCGGGCCTGCGAAATAAATCCGATCGGAGCAGGCTTTCCGATAAGGGTATCAAAACAACGAGTGCCCTGTTAAAAGGGCGTTTGGATACTATAAATAGTTCAAAAAACGCCGCAGCTCAAAAGCTATGTAGCCTGATAGTTATCGATGGTCATTTTTATTTACCTGTTGGCAATGGACCAGCAATGTGGGTGAAAATAGAAATCCCGGCTTTTACGAGCTGCCGCATGGGCGACGTTTCGCCGGTAATACTGCACTTTATCCAGGCGGTAGTTGTAAGTAGTAATGTTGAAATTTTCTTTGACTTTTACCCAAATGCCACCCCGCACTGGATTGGTCATCCTTTGCCTATCGGTATGATACCAAAACGGTTACCTGTCAACAAGCGGCGGTTTTGCTTGCTGACAGGCACCGGGCAGATGCCGGATATCTGGTGCCCGAAGATTTCAGTTTGAAATAAATAACTGGTAAACCGTTTTACTGTTTCCACAAAAATCTGATGTCCAATCCCCAAAATGGGGAACTCTTTGGTTTGTTGTGGAAATATTTCTAAATAAAATACGCGTTTGCAGTTAATGAATTTGTGGCCTCAATTTTGCCTTACTATTTGCAAATAAAAAGGCCATGTTGTACGTTACCTTGTTTTTTTTGCTGGTTGCCATGATAGGCATTATTACAAACCGTTTAAATGAAAAACCCCGTTGCGATCACCAATGGGAACATGATCAAAATTCATTTAAATGTTGCAAGTGTGGTAAAAAGATTCCTGATTACCTTCAGGCTGAAGATGAATCTTTTATTGAAGCAGCATAAAGCTGATAGTTTACTTTTCCCATCCAACTTTTAGGTCGAATCCTGGGCTATTGTTTTTGTCAGTAAATAGGCGGTTACTGAGCTTAATCAGTATGTAATCGTTCTGCTATTTGGTCGACTGTGAATTCAACGTATTTTTTTGCTCGTTCCAGGTAGTCCGGCCCATCTTCTATCAGTTCTTCCAGAATTGATTTGCCGTTTTCTTTTTCCTTAGTCAGGTAATATATGCCGTAACCTACTGCGGCGCCGATGGCCATAAATTTCAAAATGCGCATAGCGATACTTTTATGAATTATAAAGTTACAAAAATGATAAACGTAAATGGAAGGTTAAATTAAATAATCAAAAATGCAACTTATTTGAAAAGAAGCTGGAAATACAAATTCTGTTTTTTTTAGTAATTTTCGGCATTAAAAACTCACGATGAGACATTTTTTTCCAATAAAGGCAGTCGGGTTAATTTAAAATATTTAAGTGGCAGGCAAAACTTACAAAACAACAAAATATGCAGTGACTATCAAGGTAGCAAAACATCGTGGCGAGATATTTTATCATCTTTTGAATAATGTCGATAAATTTTGGCCCGAAGACTTTAAAGGTCAAAGTTCAAAACTAAACGATGAATTTGAATTTCGTTCGGGTGGAACCCATTATTCAAAAAATAAAGTCATTGAACTTGTTCCGGATAACAAACTCGTTTGGCTGGTGACGGAAAGTATCCGCAAAGACGACAATTTTGACTGGTCGGGTACGAAAATGATCTTTGAACTGGCAAATGAAGGCCAAAATACACTATTGACATTTACCTACGACGGTCTTGTTTTCGAAGATGAATACGACAGGCTTGTTATGATATGCGATAAAGTGATAGGTGAAATATTATTTAACTATTTAACAGAGAGTGGTAACATTTAAGTTGTATAACCAATGCACGACAGCAGTTTTACGCTAAGTATTGATTTAAAACAAAGCCCTGAAATAGTTTTTGGTTATATCATAAAAGTGCCGGAGTGGTGGACGAAAGATTTTGAAGGGAGCTGTGCCAATTTGTTTGATGAATTTGTGATCTGCCACCCCGGTCAGCATTATTCAAAGCAGCGAGTGATTGAAATGATCCCAGGTGAAAAAATTGTTTGGCAGGTTATTGAGAGCGAACTGGCCTGGCTCGAAAACAAAGCAGAATGGACCAATACTAAAATGATCTTCGAGATCAGCAAGAATGGCAATAACACGGTGCTTCAGTTCACACACGAAGGCCTGATACCCACAAAGCAATGTTATGAGCGTGTTGCTCAGGGCTGGAGCACGGTGATCACTCAAGGATTATACATTTATATTACACAGGCGACCATAGCATAATTGCATCAACTGGTAATAAAATTGCCGGATTATTTTACCGCCCACTCATGCACACCTGCCGAATTATCAGTTGGTAGCTGTAATTCAAGTTTTAACGCGGTGGTGTTTACAGGCTCAAACTTTAGTACATTATATTTATCCTTGCTGATATCGTATCGTGTAGTATTTTTTACGGGTACCCATTCACCGTCCTTTTTGTAATAAACTTTATAAGATAGCGGAATACGGCAACCTCCCCAGGGCCCGTCGTCGAACCAGTAGACTTTTGATTCCGAAACGGTATAGGGTTGATCGAAATCATATTGGATAAACTCGGTACTATTTTGTTTGGGCCACCAATGCAGGAAAGGAGCACTATTGTCTTTGGAGTCCTGTGGTTCGTACTGGTCATTCAAGGCGCGCAACATGCGTTTATTATCAATGGATGCTGATACACGGCTTTTGCTGGCAATGGTTGGTGCAGGCTGAGGTCGGGATGCAGACGCTTTATACGGGATCCAAACAGTCATTTCACTTGGTCCACGATTGGCCCAGGCATAATAGGGGATGGCGGTAACGTTTTGATCGGCTTCCAGGAGCGAATCAGTGTTCAACTGCCTGCGTGTGCTTTTGCCCGCTGCGGTGATTACTTCAACGCCGTTCAGCTTTTTTGCGTCGAACGATGTGCTTGCAAATGCCTGCTGGTTAATGGTGATGTTTTGCACAAGGCTATCCTTATTGTCTGGCCCCTCAAGGCAATAGACAATTGGTCCGCGTTGAAATGCAAAACGGTCCTGGTCATCTTTTACTAAAGAATTAGCGATTACTTTCTGTACTGGCATAGGCAGGCTTAGCGTTACCTGATCGCCCTTTTTCCAGCGGCGTGTAATAACCGCATAGCCTTTTTCCAGATGGTATTTTACTGGTTTTCCATTGATAGCCAGGGCTACGGGTTGAATATTCGGGTCGAGAAAACTGTACAGGTTACCATCAATAGGTTTATCCTGCGCCCAGCCCGGTATACGGAGTTTTAATGTAAAAGCAAATGATTTATCAGGGTTGAGTGTCAGGTCAACTTTACCCTTCCAGGGGTAATCGGTAGTTTCAATAATATTAAAATGCCCATCCTGCAGGTTAATATCGCCTGCATTGCTCATATAAAGGTTTATATACAAATCATTCTTATCAACCGCATAAACATAGCCCGGCACCGAAGGCATAAATCGCGCCATATTGCTGATACAACAAGCACAACTGAACCATGCACTACGCTGGTGCTGATTCATTGATGACAGTGGATTAGGGTAGAAGAAACGGTTGCCGCTTAACGAAACACCTGATAATAACCCATTGTAAAGCGTACGTTCCAGGATGTCGATATATTTCGAATCGCCGTGCAACAGGAACATTCTACTGTTCCAATAAACATTGGCTATAGCAGCGCAAGTTTCGGCATAAGCCGACATATTGGGTAGCTGGTAAGCATCACCAAAGGCTTCGCCGGCATTGGTAGCACCTATGCCACCAGTGAGGTAGATCTTTTTGTGAGCAACATCATTCCAGATATCGTCAATGGCATGCAAATATTGCTCATTGCCTGACAAAGCAGCAACATCTGCCATCCCGGTATACATATAGGCAGCTCGTACGGCATGGCCTTCGGCTTCATGCTGGTCAACTACCAGTTTATCCGCCTGGTTATATGCGTCGCCTTTAGGGCCGCGTATATCGAGGAAGAATTTAGCCAGATCGAGATATTTTTTGTTGCCTGTTATTCGGTACAATTTAGCCAGTCCGATCTCGACCACCTGGTGTCCCGGATATTTCTCTTCTTTCCCGTAACCAAAGGTTCTTACTAACAGGTCGGCATTTTTTAAGGCAATATTGAGTAAAGTTCTTTTCCCGGTAGCCTGGTAATGCGCTGCGGCAGCCTCGTAAAGGTGCCCAACATCATACAATTCATGACTTAAAATTTCTTCGTTTTCCCAGCGCTTGCTGCCTATCCACTCATGTGGTTTTTTTGCATTGACAGTGCGGAACGTATATAAATAGCCATCCTTTTCCTGCGCAGCGCCAATAATATTGATCAGCGTGTCAATCGATCGGTCGAGTTGGGGATTTTTTTTAACTTCCATCGCATAAGACGCACCCTCAATTACTTTGTAAATATCGCTGTCATCAAAAGGAAATTCGCTCATTTTATCGCCATCAAGCAATTTTGCCGCTCTGAGGAAGTTATCAACCCTGCCATTAGCTTTGCATTGTGCTAACACGTAAGGGATCGTAACCGTTGCATTTACTTCCATTCGCGGCTCCCAGAAATTATCATTCACATGTACCCGGGTAAACGGTACAGGTTGTATAGGGTAATCGCGCTGTTGTGCAAACAGGGGGGCGCCAGAAGTAATGCCAAGCAAGATAGCCAGCAACTGTTTAAAATTTATCGATCTCATCTGGGTATAAATTTAATCTTTATCAGGTTTGAAAATATAAGCTTTTTTTGCCGATACTGCTTACATTTTAGCTGGTAAATGCAGTTCGATTCACTGATTATTAATGATTAGTTGCAATATATTAACCTTTAATCGGTTAATTTAAAAATATTCTGGTAATATTTGCCTAATTATTTGTTATGAAGGTTTTGCAGTTTACGATCCCGGTTGCCCATGATAAGAGCATCATTACGCAGCAGGAAGAGCTGGCCCATTTTTACCCTCATCTTCACCGGCATAAGGAGGCGCAGGTAACCTGGATTCAAGAAGGAGAAGGCACGCTGATAGCTGGCAATAATATGCACACTTTTCATGCTGGCGAGATATATTTTCTTGGTGCCGATCAACCGCATTTATTTAAAAGTAATCCCGAATATTTTTTGCCTGACAACAAAAAGAAAATCCGCGCACTTACTATATTTTTTGATCCAAATGGTCGTCTTGCCTCACTTTTCGATCTGCCCGAGCTAAAAAGCCTTAAAGATTTTATTGCTCATTACAGGCATGGGTTTAAATTGCCAGGCGAATACCTGGGTAAAGTTTCTTCGCTGATGCTTGATATACAAGCCACACCCGGTGCAGCTCAAATGATCTTTTTTTTGCAAATGATGCGTGTTTTAAGCAGTATTAGCAGGAAGCCAGAACCATTGTCGGATTTCAATATCTCTCCAGGTATTAATGAAGCTGAAGGTATTAGAATAAGCAATATCTACAATTATATCTTACACCATTACAGTAAAGCAGTTACTTTAGATGATGTGGCTCGCGAGGCTTGTATGACACCGCAAGCTTTTTGCCGATATTTTAAGAAACATACCCGGCATACCTTCATATCGTTTCTGAACGAAATGCGCGTTAACGAGGCATGCAAAAAGTTAACGGCTAACAGGTATGAAAGTATATCGGTAGTAGCGTATAAATGCGGATTTACGAGTATTACCAATTTTAACCGGGTTTTTAAAAACGTAACCGGAAGTTCGCCCAGGGAGTATGTCGAAAATTACCTTCATAAGGTAAATACGAATGGCATTGCTTAACCTATTTTTATTAATTTCAACTTCCCATTGATTGACCTTTTATGAGAAAAATCTACTTTTTTTCAGTGGCTTTTGTGCAGTTATTTGTCTTGTTGTTAACGACAGGTACCGCAAGTGCTTCAACCGTAACTTATAAGAAAATTTCAGGTCCTGGTATAATTTTTGGACAGCCGAAAAACTAAGCGGAGGGCAATCTATTGATGCTCCGGCACCGGTAGAAACTTTGGCTTTATATGTTCGTGCGGGATCGATTATTCCGATGGGGCATGAAGTGGAATATGCGACCCAAAAAACCGGCAAACCAACAGAAGTGCGAATTTACCCAGGCGCCAACGGCAGCTTTAGGGTTGACGAAGACGAAAACGATAATTATAAAAAAGGTAAATATGCTACCTATCCCTTCAGATGGAATGATAAGGCACACACCATTTCTATTTCGGATATCAATGGGGCTTATAACAGGATGCAGAAAATTCATTGGTTTAGTATCATTTTAGTAAATGGCGGACATGAATCTGATGAAGTTGTAACCGCCAAAGCGGACACTATATACTAAATGGGACAAATGAAATTTTACATACTATGACACAAGAAAAACTAACACCAGAGCAAATTGCAGATATAGCTAAAACGTTATCTAAAGAAGAGTTAATTGCTTTAATATTGGAATACGGAGACGAAAGAGAAAACGATGCGATTTATTGGGCGGGCAAAAATTTGTGAACATTTTTACCCAATTCTCTAACCTCTTTAA
>CAIPPO010000139.1 GCA_903866915.1 uncultured Mucilaginibacter sp.
ATTACATATCAACCATCCATTAAAGTGAAAAGAGACAAGACTATTGATGCCAAATATCATTTTCTATTTCAATTTTTTACTTCTGGTTTGCGGGTGAGTGATTTACTCCTGTTGAATTTCAAAAACTTTAGAAATGGTCGGATAGAATTTGTTGCCAAAAAGAATGGCGAGAAAATATCATTACCATTCGGATATAAATCCTGCAAGGTATTATCAAACCTCTTTCCACTCGAATATGAAATGGCAACAAATGAAAATAACCTTGGAAATCTAACACTGGGTCCAGATGAGATTGAGTATCTAATAATGATAAAATCAAAAAAGGAACTTGGTTCATTAACGATTGACGATATCCATAATTTGATTGAGTACTTAAAACATGACAAGACTGATGACCACACCGACAGAATTAAGATATTGAGGTCGGTCGCTCTGAGAATTGAACAGAATGTTGCAAATACTTTTTGTAAAATCATGGGTTCAAAACCCAGCGGACTGGTTTTTGATTATCTGAATTTCGAAGATTTCAGGGACATAACGGTCATGGATAAACGAGACCTAAATAAACAACAATACTATCTACTTCACAAAGCTCGGTGTGCTTATAACAGCAGACTTAAAAGGATTGCTGATGACCTTGGAATAACAAATCTGAGTAGTCATGTCAGTCGTCATAGTTTTGCTTACTACATGTTGGATTCAGGTGCATCAATTGAGGAAATTTGTCATGCACTTGGTCATTCTTCAATTGAGATAACACAAAAATATATCAGACAGTTCCCAAGCAAATTCTCTGATAAAGCCGTGGACAGATTTTCAAGCCTATTTCAATTAACGTGAAGTAGGACCGATAGTAAAACTAGTTGGGCAAAAGTTATCATTTAAAGGACTTTGGAATTTTATAAAAGTTATATAAGTTTATCGCTTAGTTGGGAACCAAACCCGACTGTGATAAGGTTTAGGTTTAAGCCTCCGAACAGCGATAGTAAGGAGGCTTTATTTTTTATTCTAAATCAGTTATCGCCCACTGACTTGACAATTATTGACTCACCGTATACTAGCAAAAAATATTATTTTATTACCATATAAATGAATGGACATAATACTATTATAAAGTTCAAAAGAGTGGTTTTGCTGCACAAGTTGCTACACAAATTGAATATTTCCTTAAAATCAAAACCATTTTAAACAAATAAACCACTTGATAATCAAGTGGTTGTAGCCCCGACGGGAATCGAACCCATATCTAAAGTTTAGGAAACTTCTATTCTATCCATTGAACTACGGGGCCGTTTTGAATGCGGAATTCGGAATGCCGGGTGCGGAATTACCTGAATCTCATCATCATTCAAAAAGCATTGCAAAGGTGCAAATTTATCTGTTATCTAACAACCGAGCCGTTATGCAAATCATCAACCGGCGAAACAAAGCTGAGCTTACCCTGAGCATCTTCTGCCATCAGGATCATTCCTTGCGAAAGAATGCCCTTAATTTCGCGGGGCTCGAGGTTAACCAAAATACTTACTTTACGGCCAATGATGGCTTCAGGTTCGTAGTGTTCGGCTATGCCGGATACTACGGTGCGCTGATCAAGGCCGGTATCTATCTTCAATTTTAACAGCTTTTTGGTTTTGGCCACCTTTTCGGCTTCGATGATCGTACCGATCCGGATATCCATACCGGCAAAGGCCTCGTAATTAATATTTTCCTTAGCAGGAGGCAATTGCAGTGCCGGTGCCGAAGCCTGTTTTTTTGCTGCCAATTTTTCTATTTGGGCGTTGATGGTATCGTCCTCCACCTTTTCAAACAGCAGTGCCGGCGCGTTCAACTGGTGACCTGATTTGAATGTGATCGCCTGATCGAAACCTATCTTGCCACCTTCCCAGTTAAGCATCTGCAGCGTTTTAATGGCTGTTGATGGCAGGAAAGGCTGCATACTGGCGGCCAGGTGCCCAATGAGCACTAAACAATTATGCAGGGTTTTACGGGCATCCTCCGGGTCGGTTTTAATGGTTTTCCAGGGCTCTTTTTCGGTCAGATATTTATTGCCTAACCGGGCAATGTCCATTAAATTCTGCAAGCTTTGCCTGAACCGATAGGTCTCGATATTTTGTTCCAGCTCCTGGTGCAGCCTGTCAAGTTCCGACTGGATAAACGGTTCATCCAGTGCGATCCGCTCCTGCTCACTTTCCAGTTTGCCATCAAAAAACTTATGCATCAGGATCATCACCCTGTTTACAAAATTACCTAATATGGCAACCAGTTCGTTGTTTACCCGCGCCTGGTAATCTTTCCACGTAAATTCGCTATCGCTGGTCTCTGGCAATATCGAGGTAAGTACATAGCGCAGCTCGTCCTGCTTACCGGGAAACTCCTCCAAATATTCATGCAGCCAAACCGCGTGGTTCCTTGAGGTTGAAAGCTTGTCGCCCTCCAGATTCAAAAATTCGTTGGCCGGCACATTCTGCGGTAAAATATATTCGCCATGCGCCTGCAGTATCGCCGGGAAAATAATGCAATGAAAAACTATATTATCTTTACCAATAAAATGTATCAGGCATGAATTATCTTCTTCTTTTGCCTGCTTCTTCCAGTAAAGTTTCCAGTCTTTATTATTATCGATGGCCCACTGTTTGGTGGCCGAAATATATCCTATAGGCGCATCCATCCAAACATACAGCTTTTTGCCCTTGGCCTCTTCCAGCGGCACATCAATACCCCAATCGAGGTCGCGCGTCATAGAGCGGGGCTGCAAACCTGATTTTAACCACGATTTACACTGCCCAAATACATTAACTTTCCATTCCCCCTCTTTTTCATCGATCCATTTTTCGAGCCACGGCTGGTACTTGTCCAGGGGCAGATACCAGTGTTTGGTAGGCTTTAAAACCGGCGTTTTACCGCTCAGGGTAGAGATCGGGTTGATCAGGTCAGTAGGGTTAAGCGAAGTGCCACAATTTTCGCACTGATCGCCATAAGCATTGGGGTTACTGCAATTGGGGCAGGTACCGGTGATATAGCGGTCGGCCAGAAACTGGTGAAAATCTTCATCATAGTATTGCTCCGAGTATTTTTCTATGAACTCGTCCTTCTCATACAAATTCAGAAAAAACTCCTGCGACAGATCGTGGTGTATCGGCGACGAAGTACGATGATAAATATCAAAAGATATCCCAAACTCCGCAAAGCTATCCCTGATCTGGGCATGATATTTATCTATAATTGCCTGTGGTGTGGTATTTTCTTTTTTAGCTTTGATGGTGATAGCAGCTCCATGCTCATCAGAGCCGCAGATATATACCACATCCTGCTTTTTTAAACGCAGGTAACGTACAAAAATATCAGCAGGCAAATAGGCACCCGCCAGGTGTCCGATATGCAGCGGTCCATTGGCATAAGGCAATGCCGAGGTGATCGTATATCTTTTAAATTTATTAAGTTGTGACATTAATACTAAATTGCGTGCAAAGATAATCGATTTAAATTGGAATGTCAGGGCCGGCTTTGCTCCAACTGCTTCCTGTAATACTATAGGTTTTTAGCATCTCTTATGCATTCATCGGCAAAAACTACGGTAGCAATCCCGCCCTATTTAAAAAAGGGCGATAAAGTTGCTATAACCTGCCCGGCCAAGAAACTGCCTGCACCAATGACTGATGCCGTGGCATTGCTTGAATCCTGGGGATTGGTGGTGATCATCGGCGAAACACTTGCTGCAACCTATCATCAATTTGCCGGCAATGATGATCTGCGTGCAAAAGATATGCAAAGATTTATCGATGATGATGGCATTAAAGCCATTATCGCAGCACGTGGTGGTTACGGTACCATAAGAATGATTGATAAGGTTGATTTTAGTCGTTTTAAAACGACGCCCAAATGGATTGTTGGATTTAGCGATATCACGGTGCTTCATGCCCATCTGTTTGCAAATTTCGGCGCACAAACCATCCATGGGCAAATGCCGGTCAATATACCTGATGCGTCAAAAACTTCGCTTCAAACACTGCGTAAAGCTCTTTTTGGCGAATCAATTGAATATAAGTTCGCTTCCAACCAACTCAACCGCTATGGTTCAGCTTCGGGAATACTTGTTGGCGGCAACCTTAGCCTGTTAGTAGCGGTGTTGGGCTCAGTATCCGATTATAGTTATGATGGCAGAATCCTTTTTATTGAAGACGTGGGCGAATACCTGTATGCCATTGATCGCATGATCAGGGCGCTCGACCGGGCCGGGAAGCTCAAAAACCTAGCAGGATTAATTGTTGGGGGATTTACTGAGACAAAAGATAATGAAATTCCGTTCGGCCAGCGTGTGCCCGAAATTGTTATTGAAATCGTAAAGGGCTATCACTACCCGGTATGTTTTGATTTTCCAGCAGGACACATATCGGATAATCAATCACTTGTACTTGGTAAACGACTTAATTTAGTGGTTGATAGCCAACACGTGTCGGCTGTGTATATCCAACACTAATAATTATGCTCAAAAACATAATCAGCATTAAAATCTATGGCACTGTTTAGCAATTTAGGCAATTATAAAAATTTTGGATTACTGTTAATCCGGGTAGGCCTGGGTGTGATGTTCATTTATCATGGCTTTCCAAAATTAATCGGCGGACCACACAGATGGGAGGAACTGGGTAAGGCCACTAACTACATTGGCATACACTTTTTACCGACGGTATGGGGTTTAATTGCAGCCGTCGTGGAAACTGCAGGCGGCTTTCTGCTGATCATTGGCCTGGCGTTCAGGCCTGTATGCCTTTTTTTGATCATCAACCTGGCAGTAGCTACTTTGATGCAATTAAAAAGCAGCGGCACGCTGGGCGATGCTTCCCATGCCATTGAGGATGCCGTAACATTTGCCGGACTGCTTTTTATTGGCCCGGGCAAATACAGCGCAGATAAAAAATGATTGGTTTAATGACCCACTATGGGCTAAATTCCAGGCAAATCCGAAGCTAAATCTATTGATTGAGGAATGTGCCTAGCTTGGTTAGGTATTCATCATCAATCGAGCCTGAATTGGAGGATAAAAATTTATTCACCTTATAGGCTTCTTTAGAAAAATCTTCTTTGATCGATTTCTTTTTTAACGATAATTTAAGAACCTGCTTAGCCTGCACGTCGAAAACATAGTAATTAGCGTCATCAACATATTCATCATAATCGTTCCCATGCTGTATCATACCAGAATTGGCATAGTCGGATTTTATAAATTTAGTCGAGATTTGCTTAAATATCTTGTATTTGTTTCCGCTGCCCAGCGACTGTAAGTAATGGCTTTTATCTATATCAGCGAGTTTTTCAAAATCATAACGCTGATCAGTTGGGCTGAATAACGTAAAGCGCTGTACCTGGTCCCAATTTACATTTTCTATTGTCTTGCCATCTCTTGAGAGCAACAGGCTTCCAGTAATTTTATCATAATCAAATTGATAGGCCGCGCTGTATATCACATCGCCTGCCGCATCAATTAAATAACCATGTACAAAGATATCAAACAAGTACTGGCTGCCTTTTGTATCCTGCTTCCTGTGAGCCGGAGCAATGGAGCCCCCATCAGTAAACGTCACAACGCGGTTCGAGTTACTGCCTTCTATATTTACCTGAGCTGAAACGGTCGTCGATGAGTTTGCTATAGCGTTACCCGCTGACAAGGTAAGTTGTACACCGCTTGCACCCGGAGTGGCACTAACAATTGTATCACGATACCCTGCAACATTGATTTGTAATTTCGAGTCCGCATGAACAGCAATTGAAAAATTACCCAGGGAATCGGTAAATGTTGCCGTCTTATATTGGATATCACCCACGAAAACATGGTGCAATGTGTTTCCTTTAGAATCAGTTATGGTACCGGAAAAATCCGGGCTTTGAGCTATTGCGAGGTTTAAAAATAACAAGGAAATAAAAGAAAATACTAAGGTCGTCTTCATATAAATTAATTTTCGTCGCAAAATAATACCTTGAACACAAAGAGCCAAGCACTTATACATCATTTCGCCTAACATTTATGTTACGGAACCATTTGCTTCTTACACCAACAAATCTCAAAAACAAAAAAGCCGCCGGTTCTTGGAAACCGGCGGCCTGCATAACATCATATCTACCCTATTAACGCGGGCCCTGATAAGTCATCGTATCAATAGCTGAACGGTGATTTGGATCAGCCCCATTCCATAGAATACCAACATAGAATGTTTGTGTAGTTGGATCATAGTGGCTGTTGTATCCTGGTAAGTTTCCTAAAGTACCATTCACTAAGCTACTGGCAGTAACAAGGTTAGTAGCCGGATCAACTGTTAAATAAACTGGATTGATACCACCTGCTGTTGAACCTGTTGCCCAAATCTGCGTAAAAGTTACAGAAGTAGCACCAGCAGTCGCCAGAACATCGGTAAGTCCAGCTGCAATCGGCCCACCCAAAGTTAAGTCAGCATCCCTGTGGACGTAGCCGCTAATAGAATAGGTACCATCATACTGGTTCTTAGCTTCAACATTCAGCAGAATAGTATTATAATTGCTGATTTGCACACCACCACCATCTGTGATTGTGAACGGCAGAATAAACTGACCAGAAGGGTCTACCAAAGAAGTATTTACCTGGATAGGTACTATAGCTTCTCTTTTCCCTGCTGGAATTGTCACCGTCAGACTGGAAACTGTATAGTCAGCTGCAGGAAGTATAGTATAACTAGTACCATTTGCAGTATTGTAAGCATCAACTGCCGATTGCTGGATAGCTAATTTCACTGTAACCGATTTATTTAAAGGTGCAGGTGAAGCTATATTTACCACCAACTGTATGGTTTGTGGCGTAGCTGTAATCGGAAGGGCCTCCGGGGTCAGGTTTCCAAGACCGTTTGCTGCCGCGAGAGGCAATTCAACCAATGCCTGAACATTAGCGAAAGTATAGTATCTCGGATCTTTCAGGCACGAGCTTAAATTAAGCACTGCCATTGATGCGAGAAGGGTTATTAAATATAATCTCTTTTTCATGTTCTTAATTTATTTATTGCTGCCAAAAGATTTTTGATGAAAATACATTGATCGTACCTTCCTTACCCAGATTAACAGCGTTAGTGTTCAACTCTGAAGTTGGATACAATACTCTATAAGGAGGAATTGGATTTACACGGCTTGGGTCAACCGAAGTTGGTATAGCCGGGATGCCGGTTCTTCTTTCGCTATTCCATGCTTCAAACGGAAACAAACCGGTAAGCGCTATCCATTTTTGAGTATAGATTGCAGCTAAAGCACCCTGAGTTGAAGTAGCTGAAGCAGCCCAACCAACATTAACAGTACTTTGTGTAAGGTATGTTTCAGCCAGCGCAGCAGATGTGGCTGCAGAAGGAGCCGTCCAAACGAAATTCGGTGTAGTAGGTGTTTGACCAGCTGTAATTGGATTGCCAGAACCATCAGCCGGAACCGGTGCATAAGTACCACCAGCTTGCGAAGCAATGAACGAGGCTACAATACCACCTTCATACAATGCCTGGGCAGAACCCGCTGTTGCACCATTTGCAGTGCTACCAGCACTCAAACCGGATGAACCGGCAGGAAGAGCGCCAATTTCAACAGCTTCAGCTTGCAGGAACAATGACTCAGCACCTGAGAACAGGATTGAGTTTTGTGATGAAGATTGAGCTAAGCCCGGGCCAATAGAACTTGTCAACGGGTTTGCTTTTGCCAGAGGATCGCCAAAAGTATTACCGCGAAATACAACTGCAGGCCAACTATTACTTACCGGAGCAAAGAAAGATGATACTCGTGGATCGTTCAAATTAATCAATGTTGTTACTTCAAAAGCCGGAGCTCTGTAATAAACCTCGTCACCACCTGGGTTAGCGTTTGCATCAACACCAAAAGTTGAATAGAATGGATTCTGTTTTCCTGACGTATTTGCATAACCTGGATTTGCTTCGGCATCTAAATTGCCATCTAAGTAACCCAATGATTCCGTTGAAGCAAGATCTGCAATCAATGGATCAGACGGAGACTTAGTGCTTACACGCATAGCTAAACGTAATTTTATCGAATTAGCGAATTTCTCCCAGCCTGCCATATTTCCACCGAATACGATATCAGAACTACCAGGATTAACTGCTCCTGAAGCACCTTTAATAATTGCGATGGCATTGTCTAACTGCTTGCCAAGGTCTTCGTAAATCGCAGATCCCTTATCATAACCAGGGAATAGGATAGTAGCAGGTTGAAATGCCTGGCTGTATGGCACGTCGTTGAATTGATCAACCAGGTGCTGGAAGCCATATGCTTTCATGATGATCGCAATCGCCTGGAAATTAGCCAAACTTGGATCTTTTGCTGCAATACCCTGTAACAGGTTATAGTTAGTTAAGTTACCGTACCAATCGCCCCAGTCACCATTCAAACTACCGGTGGTAAGGTTAAACTGGTTCAGAGTAGTATTTGGTACATAGTTACCGCTTGTTGTAAAATATCCGGCCCAAACTCCCTCTCCCTCATAATCATAAGTGACTATGTTGGCAGAAGTACTCAAAGCCGCAGCCAGAGACAATTGAGGTGTAGTAACCGAAGGAGAATTAGGATTGACCTCCTGGCTCAGGTAGTCTTTTTTACACCCGGAAATACCCGCTGTAAAAAGTGTCGCTACAATTAATATATACTTTTTCATTGCTATATTTCAATTAAAAGGTTAATTTAAGATCTGCACCAAAAATCCTGGTACCCGGTAGCTGGTTGGTATTGTTCACACCTGGTGTGGTACCATTTGGTCCGGCATTTGAGAATTCAGGGTCAGTCCAGATATTGCTTTTCGGAGTCCAGATAAACAGGTTACGACCTGTTAAAGCAAAGGTTGCTCCTTTGATAAATTTGCTTTGCTTTACAAACTGATCGAGTCTGAAGTTAACTGCAGCTTCCCTCAATTTCCAGAATGCACCACTGGTTACGAATGGACTCATAGTGTTAGGGAAGTTAGATCCTTGCCAGAAACCATATTGACCATTGGCAACGCTTGTGCTTGTATTAGCTGTATAAACGCCTGGCGCTGTTTGTATAACCGAATTTGGATAGATGAAACGCTGACGACCTGCTTCAGCTGTTAAAGCTGATGAACCGGCGAAAACCATGGTACCACCTAAAGCGTTATACACAACATCACCACCGCGGTATTCAAATACAGCATTTACGCTGATAAATTTATAGCTCAATGTTGGACGTACGCTGGCGATGTATTCAGGAGTTGTTCTGCCAAACGTGGTCAATGAAGAACCATTTTGCAGAGGATAACCTGAACTAGCGCTAACTACTACGCGACCTTGAGGGTCTCTCTGGAAGTCAGTTCCTTCCAGTAATGGGAATGGCTTACCAACAACAGCGTATTCGCTATTGCCAAGGCTTAATTGATTTACACCCGGTAACAGTGATAATACTTTCGATTCGTTATTAGAAAGATCGATTTCTAAAGTGAAGCCAAATTTATTAGCCTGTTGGGTTAGGATCTCACCTTTGATCTGGAGCTCATTACCATATGACTCAGTTTCACCGATGTTAAGAACCGAAGTGCTGAAACCGGTACTGATAGAGGTACCGATTCCCAGTGTTTGGTTCTTGTCATGTTGTTGGTAGTGGGCGTAGTTAAAATACAAACGGTTTTGGAAGAAACCAATCTCACCGCCAAATTCAATTTCCTTGGTTAACTCAGGTTTTAGCGTTGGGCTATAGCTGGTAGTGTTGGCAGTTAAACCACCCAATGAACCATAAGGGAAGCCACCGGCCAAGTTATAAGTATTATAAATTTCGTATGGTCCAACGCTGATGTTACCCACCTGGCTCACTGAACCAAATATTTTCAGGAAGCTTAAAGTTTTGTTGTCTTTAAGTGCAGGTATAGCATCAGTAGGAACAAATGAAAGTTTAACAGAAGGATAGCTGAAAGAACGTTCAGATGCCGATAAACGCGAATCGTGCTCGTTACGGAACGAACCTTCTAAGTTTAACCAGCCTTTCCAGCCAATTTGCAAGTCAGCAAAATAAGCGATCTGCCTGATGGTTGCCTGTCCTTCATATGCCTGAATCAAACCACCAATGTAGTTGATGTTATACAGGTTTGGAATAAGCAACTGATTGCTACCTGTCTGTTGGTTTTTAAAGAAGTTTTGGAAAACGTCATTACCTAAAACCAAATCAGTTTTCAGGTCTTTTATAAAATTGTGGTGGAAGTCAACGAGAGCTTCACCCTGTATTCTGTTATAACCATTTGGTGTACCATCGCCAAATG